>NCJP01000058.1 GCA_002278985.1 Erythrobacter sp. 34-65-8 | reverse complement strand
ACGCCGAACTTGTTCTCCGCCTTGCCGGTGGAGATCTTGGCATGGGTCTTCGCGTCGACATCGGGGTTGACCCGCAGGCAGGCCGGGGCGCTCTGGCCCCGCGCAGCGGCGAGGGCGGCGAGTTCCCGCCCTTCCTCGCGCGATTCGATATTGAACTGGCCAATCCCCTGGTCGAGACCCAGCGCCAGTTCCGCATCGGTCTTGCCCACGCCGGAAAAGACGATTTTTTCTGGCGCCATCCCGGCTGCCAGCGCCCGCATCAGCTCGCCGCCCGAAACCACATCCGCGCCAAAACCCTGGCGCTGCAGCACCCTGAGCACGGCCAGATTGGGGTTGGACTTGACCGCGAAGGCGATCAGCGGCTCCTGTCCGTTGGTGCCCAAGGGCGCCAGCGCCTCGCGGAACACCTGCGCGTGCCGTTCAAGCGTGGCGCGGGAATAGACATAGACCGGCGTGCCGACCTCTGCCGCAATCCGGGGCAGGGGCACACCTTCGGCGTGCATCACGCCATCGATCAGGCTGAAATGGTCCATGGTTCTACTCGGGCGGGAGATCGAAGGGATCGTCGGCCCGTTCTTCCGAGCGGCGGCGCAGTTCGACGCTGCGCTCAGGCGCGGCCTGGGTCGGGGGTGTCAGCAATTCTTCCGGCGACTTGGGTTCCGATGCGCCGAGCGGCGGCGGGGGCAACTGCTCGCCCGCCAGCGGTTTGAGATCGGCACGCTGGCCGCAGGCAGTCAGGGCAAGGGCAGCAGCAAAGGCGAGCGCGATACGCATCATGTCTCCATTCCCAGTGCAATGCGGGCGGCAGCGACCTGTTCCCTTACCCGCACCGGCGCTGTTCCGCCATGGCTGGCCCGGGCCGCCACCGACGCCTCGACCGAGAGGGCCGCAAACACCCGCTCGTCGATCCGCGAGTCGATGGCCTGCAGGTCAGCCAGCGACAGCGCGTCAAGCGCAACGCCCCGGCTTTCCGCCAGCCTGACTGCCGCGCCCGTGATATGGTGCGCTTCGCGAAAGGGGATGTCGGCCTGCCGCACCAGCCAGTCAGCGAGGTCAGTGGCGGTGGCATAGCCCAGCTCGGCCGCCTGCCGCATCCGCGCGGTGTGGAACGTGCTGTCTGCCATCATCCCCGTCATCGCGGCAATCGACAGAGCCAGCAGGCTGGCCGCTTCAAACACCGGCGGCTTGTCGTCCTGCATGTCCTTCGAATAGGCCAGCGGCAGGCCTTTCATGGTGATCATCAGGCTGGTGAGGCAGCCGATGATCCGCCCGGAATGCCCGCGCACCAGTTCAGCCGCATCGGGGTTCTTCTTCTGCGGCATGATGCTGCTGCCAGTGCTGAGCGCATCGGGCAGGCGGATGAAGCCGAACGGCTGGCTGGCCCAGAGGATCATTTCCTCGGCCAGGCGGCTCAGGTGCAGCGAGCACTGTGCCGCCGCCATCAGGTAATCGAGCGCGAAGTCGCGGTCGCTGACCGAATCCAGGCTGTTGGCGGTCGGCTGGTCAAACCCGAGCGCGGCGGCGGTTGCATCGCGGTCGATCGGGAAGCCGGTCCCGGCCAGGGCCGCGCTGCCGAGGGGGCACTGGTTGAGTCGCGCCCTCGCATCGGCAAAGCGGCTGCGATCCCGCCGCGCCATTTCGTAATAGGCCATCAGGTGGTGGCCCAGCGTGACCGGCTGTGCGGTCTGCAAGTGGGTGTAGCCGGGCATGATGCTCTCGGCGTGCTCGCCCGCGCGGGTGACGAGGGCGCGCTGGAGTTCCGCCAGCCCGGCATCGGCCTGGTCCATGGCGTCGCGCACCCACAGGCGGAAATCGGTTGCCACCTGGTCGTTGCGGCTGCGCGCGGTGTGGAGCCTGCCTGCCGCCGCGCCGACCAGTTCGGCAAGCCGGCTCTCGACCGTCATGTGGATGTCCTCGAGGCTCCAGTCCTCCGGCACCCCGTCGCGCTCGTATTCGGCAGCGATCCGGTCGAGCCCGTCGATGATGATATCGGCATCGTCGATGCTGACGATCTTCTGAGCGGCGAGCATCGCGACATGGGCCTTCGATCCGGCGATATCCTGCCGCCACAGCGCCTTGTCGAACGGGATCGAGGCGTTGATTTCGCGCATGATCGCGCTAGGGCCTTCGGCGAACCTGCCGCCCCACATCCTGTTGGAACCCGTATCCATGTCCCGCTGGTCGCTCATCGTTGTCCTTGCCCTGGCCCTCGCCGGTGGGGGCTGCGATAGGCAAGCGGCGGACACTGCGCAAGGCGAGCCCGCGTTGGCGGGGGGCAAGACCTTCTTGCCCGGCCAGATCGACCGGGCCAACGCCGGCGCGCTGATGCCGGCCGTCACCCTGCGCGATCCGCAGGGGCGGGAGCTTAACCTCGGCGCATTGCAGGGGCAGCCAGTGCTGGTGAACCTGTGGGCGACCTGGTGCGCGCCCTGCGTGGTCGAAATGCCGATGCTGGACGAACTGGCCGTGGAACTGGACGGCGCGGTGCGGGTGGTCACCGTCAGTCAGGATCTGGGCGGGGCGGACAAGGTGGTGCCTTTCTTCGCCCAGCGCAGCTTCGAGCGGCTGGAGCCGTGGCTCGACCCGAACAGCGAGCTTGGCTTCAGGGTCGAAAGCGACGTGCTGCCGACAACGATCCTCTATGACGCGAGCGGACTGGAGGTCTGGCGCGTGGTCGGCGAATACGATTGGTCCAGCGCGGCAGCGCGGGAGGCGATTACCGAAGCGAGCGCCCCCCGCTGAGCTGCCGCTCAATTGATGAAATCGAGTTCCAGCACCCGGCGCGAAGTGGCCCGGCAGCGCATGGGCGCCTGGCTTTCGGCCCCGTCGTAGCTGATGGTTGTCCGTGCATCGAAGCGCCAGCTGCTGCTGCCTGCTTCGTCCAGCCGGTCCAGGCTGTCGAGCCGCAGCACTGTGCCGCCGACCGCGCCGACCTGTTTGGCAGCTTCGTTCAGGCACCGCTGCATGGGCTGGCGCGCGTTGGCGGGGATCAGGTTGAGATCAGCCTGAATAGCTGCTGGCCTGCCGGGCCGGTAATTGTCGTCGTGCGTGTAGTCATCGTCCTTCTTCTTCTTGCTCGCCAGCAGTGCGATCAGGCCGGCCGCGATCACCGCGCCACCGATCACGAGACCGGCGTTGGGGCCCTTGTCCTCGTCATGATGGCCATAGTCGCCGGGCCGGAAATTGCCGTAGCCATAGGCGAAGGTGGCGCGGCAATCGTTGCGGACCCACACGTTGCGGCTGTTGAAGCCCCAGTCGCGGTTCAGCTTGCACTGGCCGCTGTGGCGCTTGATCAGGGTGACGCGGTTTCCGGTGCTGACCCGGCAGCGCCGCTCCTGCCTGCCGGCCGCCGCGCAGTCGATCTGGCCCTTGTAGCCGCCATACTGCCAGCTGCCGCCCGATCCGCCGAAATTGCCCCCTTGCGAGCTACCGGAGCCGCCGAACCCGCGATTGCTTTGCTGGGCCAGATTGGCCGATTGCAAGGCTGCGGCGGCCAGCGGTGCAGGCTCCCGCGCCAGTGCCACCGGCGAGGCGACCTGGGACACCAGCAGCGCCCCGGCTGCACCCATGAAAATCGCGTTACGTCCACCCATCGCCAAACCCCCTGACCGTGCGCGAGGCGGCATGCCCCCGCCTGCCTGAACAGCGCACGGAAAAGCACCGAGCGGCTGCCAAGCTACGAATATCTACGTAGATTTCGCGCATGTCCAGAGGCGTTCACACGTCTTGCCGTTCGGCACTGGTGGGCGGTAACGGGCTCGAACCGCTGACCCTCTCGGTGTAAACGAGATGCTCTACCAACTGAGCTAACCGCCCCAACGGGTGACTACCGGCCCTTTAGCGCGCTGCCGTGACCGGTCAAGAAACTTGCTGCGCGTCAGCCGCCACCGTGCGGATAATGGTGGCCCGGGCAGCATCATTCCAGACAAAGACCTGCACCACCCTGCGTAGCTGCTCGGGATCGTAAGGACCGCCGGACAGCGCCTGGCCCAGCGTCCGGTAGAATGTGTCAAGCGACCGGTCGAGGTTAGTGCCGGTCCGGTGTTCGCGAAGCGTGGCACGCGCGGTTTCGACATCGCCCGCTTCGAGGGAGGCGAGCACCAGATAAGCCCGCAGGATTGGCGCTGCATCGATGTTGTAGCTGACCAGTTTCTGAATCTCCTGCCGGGCTCTTTCCCGCTCTGCCGGATCGGTCATGCAGGGAATGCCGTCGGTGAGCATCATTGCCTGAAGCGAGGGGAAAACCTCGATCCGCTTGTTCAGCCGATTCATGCGGTGCAGCCCGCGGTCGCACCGGCCTTCCGCAAAGTCGATCCGGGTAAGGAGCACGCTGGTGTAGAGGCTGGAATCGCCGTGCCTTTGCGCGCGCTGGACTTCGGCCCATGCCTTTCCTTCGGAACGCACTTCTCCACCGGCCCGCAGGTCCTGGACATAAAGGGAAAAGGCGTTGCGGGCGATGATATTGGGCAAGTGGACACGGTCATCGCCGAACCGGGCCACACATTCGTCGACAGCGTCACTGTCCACAGTCACCACGCGATTCTGGTCGAATGCGATATAGCATTCGTACGCAGATCGCGGCTTTTCCCGGTCGATCCGCCCCAGAACCGCGTCGGTCAGGATGCCGGAGGGGCGGAAAATATCGATCAGGAAGGCTCGCGCCTGATCCGGGATGGCGGGGTCGTCAGGATCGATCGGGAATTCGGCAGATGATAAGAGGTTGCCGGCACGGTCCTCCAGGACAATGCTCACCGCGGTTTCAGTTCCGGTGCCAGCCGTTGCAACGGCGAGCACGTAATCGCCCGGCTCATCCCTCGCCAGCCTTCCCACCAGCGACGATGTGACCATCGTCCGGGCCAGTTCTGCCACGGGTCGGCTTGCCGCCGCTTCCGCGCTGGACGCTTCGTCATCCACCACCACCTCGACCAGGGGACTCATGGTCAGCCCTGCGTCAGCTTGCTGCCGCCATCCTGACAGTGCAGCGGCGATGCCCGCGGCAACGACAATGGCGAGGAGGGCGATAATCGCCATGGCAACCAGCGTGCCCGGTGCCCGGAAGCGCGCGCGGGCAGCCTCACTCTTCTCCGTCTGCGCATCGCCTGCAGGGGCGCCATCCCGGCGGGGCGTGGAGGTCTTTCCTCCGACCAGTTCGGGGTATGCCTCTTCCGGCGTGGCAAGGGCGATCGAGTAGACACCCTTGGGGACATGGAGACAGAGTCCGTCAACCGGCGTGTTCGCCGCGTAGTGCTGCGCCAGTGCCTTGCGCAGGCGGGACACCATCACACGGGCGTAGCTTTCGTTGCCGAAGTCAAAGGCATGGGCCTTGCCCATCGCCTCGACCGCAATGTCATACTGCGTTACCTTGCCGGAAGGATCGACAATGGCGCGATCAACCAGGTACCTGAGCAACCGGACAAGCGTCGGCGACTGGCGGAAGGGCATTTCCGCCAGGACTGCGTCACGCTCGGCGAGCAATTGCTCAGCCGACGTGCTGGCGTGACTAGACACGTTACTCAAAGACTAACTCTCTGTTTTTCTTGCGATCGTTACCTGAGTACGGCAGCTTGATTGCGTTTGTTCCGACATTTTCACCTTAACGACGCGGTAATGATCATAGTGGAGCCCGCGAAACGTTACATATACCGAGAAACACTGATCCCGTCCCAGAGTTCCCCATACCCTCGTCCGGCCACATTTTGTGGCCAACGAAAGCGGGTCGCACATGCCGGAATTCAAGGAAAACAAGGCCCGACATGCCTTTGCACTGATCGAGCCAGACCCCCAGGTCCGGATGGCAGTCAGCGCCATGCTGGTGGCCGAAGGTCATTCGGTGGAGCCCTTCGACGAGGTGGGCGAGATGCCCGCATCGTGGCTGGGCCGGCGCCTGATCCTGATGCGCGATGTGCGGGGGGCGTTCAGCAGGCTGGTTGCAATGGCGGATCGCGCGCATATCTGGCCTCGGGTCATTCTCTACGCCGACGAACCGGCACCTGAGGATATTGCCAGCCGGATCAAGCAAGGGGCGGTGGGATACATATTCACCCCGGAGTGCGCGTCGCAGATCCTCTCCATTGTCGAGACAGATGACTTCGGGGGATCCTTCATTTCCCGGATCAAGTGGCGCGTCTATCAGGCAGAGCGGGCCATGGAGGGCCTGACGCCAAGAGAGCACGAGATCCTGGCGCTCGTCGCCAACGGGCACACCAGCCGCCAGATTGCCACCTTGCTCAAGCTCAGCACCCGGACGGTAGAGGTCCACCGGGCGAACCTGCTGAGCAAGCTGGGAGCAAGGACCAGCGCCGAGGCAGTCAGGCTTACGGTCGAAAGGTCGCTGATGACAACCTGAGCACAGAAGCGGGGAGGCTTCCGGCAATCCCTTCCGCTTCTGAAACCCTCATAACAATTGCAGCCCGTTGCCGGTCGCGGCTAGAGCCCGGATATGACCCAGCCGCGCATCATGATCCTCGCCACCGGCGGCACGATTGCCGGCAGCGCCGGTTCTGCGCTCGGGCGCGGGTATCGGGCGGGGCAGCTCGGGATAGACGAGCTGGTCTCCGCTGCCCGCGAACTCGGGCTGGTGGCCGACCTTTCCGGTGAGGAAATCGCCGCAGTCGGCTCGCAGGATATCGGATGGGGCGAATGGCAGGCACTCTACGCCGCCATTACACGTGCCATTGCCGATCCCGCAGTGGCAGGTGTGATCGTGACCCATGGCACCGATACGGCCGAGGAGACCGCCTGGCTGCTCGACCTCACTCTGCCGGCAGGCAAGCCGGTGGTGCTGGTGGGGGCAATGCGCCCGGCCGATGCGGTGGGCAGCGACGGGATGCGCAATTTCGCCAATGCCGTGCGGGTGGCGGGGGACACGGGCGCGCACGGGCGCGGGGTCATGGTGGTGATGGGCGATGCCGTGTTCGCCGCCAGCGACGTACGCAAGGCGGCGACCAGCAATATCGATGCCTTCAAGGGGTTTCCGCGCGGACCGCTGGGACTGGTCAGCCCGGCTTCGCTGGACTGGTTCGCACCAGCGGCCAAAGCGGGCGAACAGGCGCGCTTCACCTGGCCCGAGGCGCTCCCGCGGGTCGAGATCCTCTATGCCCATGCCGACATGGACGCCCTGCCGGTGGCCAGCGCGCTGGCGATGGGCGCAGAAGGGCTGGTGCTCGCCGGGCTGGGTCAGGGCAACGCGTCCGCGCCTGTGCTCGACGCGCTTCAGGGCGCCGCGCGTGATGGCGTGCCGGTGGTCCGCGCCAGCCGGGTCGACGAAGGCTATGTCGACCGCAATGTCGAGGTTGACGACGATGCACGGGGATTTGTCGCCGCCCGCAGTTTCAACCCGCAGAAGGCCCGCATCCTGCTGCAACTGCTGATCGCGGGCGGGGTGACTGGCCCCGCCGCGATGCAGGCTGCGTTCGACCGGCGTTAGGCCTCATCCCCAGGGGGTGACGAGGTACTTCTCACCGGTGCGCATGGCGCGGTAATCGAGCGCGGCGTCCTTCTCCAGCATCTGCTCCAGGCTTACGTGTGCCTTGTAATGGCTGGCAAAAGTGGTGGTGAGGCCGGCCTGGACCCGTTGGCGCATCCGCACCACGGTTTCCATGCCCGCCTTCTGCAGGAACGGCGTGAGCAGCCAGCCCGACACCGTCCATTGCAGGCCGTAGCTCGGCGTCAGGATGGTCGGCCCGAGGTCGAGCCGGCCATACATGTACATCTTCTTGTCCTGATTGGAGCCGTAGCGGCTGTATTCGCTCATCCGGCTGGAGGCGACCTGCTCCATCGCTTTCAGGCAGGCGTCGGTGTTGGTGCCGCCGCCGATCGGGTCGAAGCCGAGGAAGGCGCCCGTAGCATCCACTGCGCTGCGCAACTGCTTCATGAAATCGGGGGCGGACGAATTGACCACGTGTTCGGCGCCCTGGGCTTTCAGCAGCTCGACCTGCTCGGCCTTGCGGACGATGTTGACCAGCTTCATGCCGTCTTCAAGACAGATGCGGTTGAGCATCTGGCCAAGGTTGGAAGCAGCGGCGAGGTGGATGATCGCCTCGTGTCCTTCCATCTTCGCGGTTTCGACGAAGCCCAACGCGGTCATCGGGTTGACGAACGCGCTCGCCCCCTCGGCACTCGAAAGTTCGCCGATCGGCAGGCACATCATCGCTTCAGCCACGCAATACTGGCCGAAGGCATTGCCCGGCACGCAGGCGACCCGCTGGCCGACCAGCGCCTGGGCCATGTCGGATTCGCCTGCTGCGATAACCGTGCCCGCGCCCTCGTTGCCAACTGGCAGGCGCTGGCCGTGGCGGCCCTTCTGCCCGGAAAGGAACGGCTCGGGCATCTGCGCCACGATCTTGCCGGGCGAATATTCGGCGT
>NCJP01000057.1 GCA_002278985.1 Erythrobacter sp. 34-65-8 | reverse complement strand
GAGAACGGCCATTGTCCTTGCTCCCCTCTCTTACTGGTGGTCGAGCATGCCGAGCACGCGCTTGGCGATGATGTTGTTCTGGATTTCGGTCGAGCCGCCGTAGATCGTGGTCGCCTTGCCGAAGAGCCACGCCCGCACGGCCTCGAGCTCCCCGTCCGAAAAGCCGTCGCCTTCCCAGCCGAGGCCCTGCAGGCCGCGGATTTCGATCAGCAATTCGCTGCGTTCCTGGCTCAGCTTGGTGCCGAGCTTCTTGAGCACCGAGCTGATTTCGGAGACGCCGCCAGCCGCCTTGCTTTCCTCCATCGCGCGGCGCGCAGTGAGCAGGAAGCTGTTCCAGCGGATCTCGAAATCGGCGATCTTGTCGCGCAGCACCGCATCGGCGAGTTCGCCGTCGGCGCCCGTCGGCTGGTACTTCTTGGCGATATCGCCAAGGCTCTGGCCCATGAGTCGGGCGAGGCTGCCGCCGCCCGAGATGTTGGTGCGCTCGTGCTGCAGAAGGCGCTTGCCGATGGTCCAGCCCTGGCCTTCCTCGCCGACGAGGTTTTCCTTCGGGACCTTCACGTCGGTGAAAAAGGTTTCGCAGAACGGGCTGGTCCCGCTGATCATGGTGATCGGGCGGACTTCGACGCCGGGCGTGTCCATGTCGATCAGCATGAAGCTGATGCCCCTGTGCTTGTCGCTCTTGTCGGTTCGCACAATTGCAAAGCACTTGTCGGCCCATTGGCCGCCGCTGGTCCAGGTCTTCTGGCCGTTGACAAGGTAGTGGTCGCCCTTGTCCTCGGCAAAGGTCTGGAGGTTCGCGAGGTCAGAGCCGGCATTGGGTTCCGAATAGCCCTGGCACCAGCGGATTTCGCCGCGGCAGATCGGCGGAATATGCTCCTGCTTCTGTGCCTCGTTGCCGTATTCGAGCAGCGTCGGGCCGAACATCATGACGCCCATGCCGCCGATCGGGTTGTAGGCACCCGCCTTGGCGAATTCCTGGTCGATGATCTTGGCCTGCGCCTTGGTGAGGCCGCCGCCGCCGTATTCCTTCGGCCAGGTGGGGGTGCCCCAGCCGCGCGCGCCCACGGCTTCGCGCCACTTGGTCTGCGCCGGCGTTTCATTGGTGGGGCCGTCCACGCCGGCCAGCGCGTTCGACTGGCCCTTGAGTTCGGCGGGAAAATTGTCCGCCAGAAACTGCTGCACTTCCGCGCGGAAGGCGTCTTCGTCGGTCTGGGTTGCGGGCTCGATTTGTGTGGCCATGGGTGTTTTCTCGAAGAATCAAGGAAAGACAGATAAGAATGTAGGCTACGGGGACGAGGATCCCTCCGTCAGTATTGTTGTTCGGGTAGGTGAAGAACCAATCCATCCAGCATCGGCTTCATCGGAATCTGACAGGCAAGGCGACTGTATTCAGTGGTGCCTTCGGCGAACTGCAAGAGGTCGGCCTCCATTCCATCATGCATAAGCCGACCCACCTTGTCGATCCATTCGGGATCGACATGCACATGACAGGTCGCGCAAGCACATACCCCTCCGCAATCGCCATCGATACCCGGCACGTCATTGTATAGCGCCGCTTCCCTGGCTGTCTCGCCTTCTTCTATTTCGACCTCCCGTCGCTCACCATCGCTAGCCACGAACGTAATTTTGATCATCTTGAACTCCGCATTTCGATCTCGAGAGTCAGCGGGCGCGGAGCCGCACCGGCAGCCTGGTGATTCCGCGGACGAGGTTTGAAAAAAGACGCTCTGGTTCACCTGTAACCTCGACCCGGGAAAAGCGCTTGTGAATTTCTTCCCAGATGATCCGCAGCTGCAGTTCCGCGAGCCGGTTTCCCATGCAGCGGTGAATGCCATAGCCGAATGAGAGGTGATGGCGCGGATTTTTGCGGTCGATGATGAACTGGTCCGCGCGCTCGATAGCACTCTCGTCGCGGTTGCCTGACAGGTACCACATCACCACCTTGTCGCCCTTCTTGATCTGTTTGCCGCCGATCTCCCAATCTTCCAGCGCGGTGCGGCGCATATGAGTGAGGGGGGTCTGCCAACGGATGATTTCCGGAACCATTTTGCTAATGAGCGAAGGATCCGCGTCGAGTTTCGCGTACTCGTCCGGGCTTTGGTTCAAGGCGAGCACGCCGCCGCTGATGGAATTGCGTGTTGTGTCGTTTCCACCGACGATCAGCAGCATAAGATTGCCGAGAAACTCGAGGAACGGCATGTCGCGCGTGGCGGGAGAATGAGCCATCATCGAGATGAGGTCGTTCTTCGGCTCCTCGTTTATCCGTTCGTCCCACAGAGTCTTGAAATACATCGCGCAACCGATGAGTTCTTCGCGCCGCGCCTCGTAGGATTCGACGATCCCGGTTTCAGGTGCCGCAGTTGCTACATCGGACCAGCGCGTCAGCTTGCGCCGCTCCTCCCAAGGGAAATCAAACAAGGTTGCCAGCGTCATCGTCGTCAACTCGATCGCAACCTTATCCACCCAGTCGAAATCTTCGCCAATCGGGAGTTCATCGAGAATCTCTCCCGCGCGCTTGCGGATGATCGGCTCGAGCAGTTGCAGGTTGGACGGAGCCACTGCCGGAGTCACCGCCTTGCGCTGCTGATCGTGCTTGGGCGGGTCCATCGCTATGAACATTTCAAGTTCGAGCGCGCCTTCCACCGAATGCATGTCCTGGATTGCAATTCCGCCTAGCTTCGCTTCCGAAGAGAAGACCTTATGATTGGTGTCCACCGCCATGATGTCGTCGAACTTGGTAATGGACCAGTAAGGGCCGACATAGCTCTCGCGGCAGTAGTGGACAGGTTCTTCGGCGCGCAACCTGTCAAAAAATAGACCGATGGTATCGTTCTGAAACAGGCTTGGCCGGGCCACGTCGATTTCCTCGATCGGAATTGACGCGATCCTCGCCGCGGCATCCGGCTCGGCGATCTGGCTGTCCATAAGAACTATTCCTTCTACATCTCAGGCCTGATCGGCCTTCAGTCATCCTTAAGGGAGACATCTCGTGCAGTCAATAAATCGTATACTCTTTTAGTCCCTTGCAGACACCAATCCCATCGGATAGTGTGCCGATCCAACGAAGGTTTGCTAATATCCTTATACTTTTTATTCGAGAGGTGCGGGTGTGCTGATGAGTGGCGGATGTCAGCGGTGAAGAAGGCCAAGCGTGCCCTTTCTCTTGCGCAAAGCATCGTGCGGGACATCGAGGCGGGTCGCCATAACCCGGGTGACAGGCTTCCGCGCGAGGATGAAATGCTCGCGCGTTACGAGGTTGCGCGCGCAACTTTGCGGGAGGCTTTGCGGTTCCTGGAATTGCAAGGGGTCATCCATCTCCAGCTCGGCCGTGGTGGAGGTCCCGTCGTAGCCCGTCCGCAGACCGGCGATTTTGCAAGCAGTTTGTCATTGATTCTGCATTTCATGGAAGCCGATTTGCGTGGTTTGCTTGAATTGCGCGAAGCAATTGCTCCCGATGTCGCAGGGTATGCAGCCCAGCGTGCAACTACCGCTGATCTCAGCGCGTTGGCAGGGTGTCTGGCGGAATTGAGGCATCATGAAGCCTCTGATCAATTCGAGGAACTTAATCGCAGATTTCACGACTTGTTGGGTTGGGCGAGCGGCAATCCGCTGTTCGGTTTGCTGACCTCTGCGATGCATCTGTTGACCCGCGAGTTTTCCCATTCGCTGGGATATTCGGCACAGGAACGGGCGGTGCAGATGAAGTTTCTGGTGCGGGTGCTCGAGGCAGTGCGGACTGGCGACAGCGCCGCGGCCCGTCAAGCAATGAGCCGGTTGGTGGCCGGCTCTGCCGTCTATCTTTCGGAGCGCAGTCCCGAGCTGGTCTCGCAGCGGGTGCGATGGGGGCAGCTGTAGAATTTTCAATAGTTTGAGTGTGCGTTTAGGCAAGTGGCTGGAGAGGAAGAATGGCGTTGAAGAGCCGAATATGCGAAATGCTGGGGATCCGGTACCCGATCCTGCTTGCCGGGATGGGCGGAGCGAGCGTTCCGGCGCTGGCGGCTGCGGTTTCGAATGCCGGCGGGCTCGGGGTCCTGGGTGCCGCGGCGTGTTCGCCCGATCAGTTGCGTGACTGGATTCGCCAGACCCGGGAATTGACCGACAAACCTTTCGGTGTCGATACGCTGCTCCCCGCGTCGGTCAGGCGCGGCTCTGCCCCTCAAAGCGGTGCTGCACCCCAAAATCCCATGGATCTGATGGGTGAATATCAGCAGTTCGCGCGCGACTTCATGGATCGTGAAGAGCTTCCGGAGGTCGATGCTGCCGCCGCCATGCGGGCGGCGGGCGCGCCTGAAATGGGCAAGGGCGGCCCGCAGTTGTTCTCGAAGGAATTCTTTGAGGCGCAGATGGAAGTGGTGATCGAGGAAAAGGTGCCGGTTTATGCTGCCGGCCTTGGCAATCCTGAACCGTGGATGGATCGGCTCCATGCCAATGGCACCAAGGTCATGGCGGTGATCGGCAAGGTCAAGCACGCCGAACAGGTCGTCGGGTCGGGCATCGACATGATCGTCGCGCAAGGGCACGATGGCGGAGGTCACAACTCGCCGATCGGGACTATTTCCTTGATTCCCCAGGTGGTCGACGCCGTTGGCGATCGTGTTCCTGTCCTTGGGGCCGGCGGTATCTCGGATGGCCGGGGTGTTGCCGCTGCGATGATGCTGGGGGCAGAGGGCGCGTGGGTCGGCACGGCATTTCTCGCGACCGAGGAAGCGGGCATCGAGCGCTTCCAGAAAGAGGCGATCACCGAAAGCGGCGATGCCGATACGGTCGTTAGTCGATCGCTTACCGGCAAACCGGCGCGCATGATCCGGAACAAATGGGCCGACGCCTGGGTGCAGGCCGGAAAGGAACCTCTGCCGATGCCCTATCAGTCGATGATCTCCGGCCCGGTCATGGCCTCCGGGATCAAGGCAGAGCGCAAGGATGTCATCCCCGGCTTCGCGGGGCAAGGCATCGGCCTGATCGATTCGATCCGGCCTGCCGCCGAAGTGATGCGCGACCTGGTCGATGGAGCCGAGAAGGCGTTGGCGTCCGCTGGTATCTACAAGTGAAGCGCAGGAGGCAAGAAGATGGCTTACGCCAAAGGTCATGAATTGCGCCGCCCCGTAGAGCCTCTCAGAGCGCTGGGGCAATGAGGCAGTTGATTGCCGACAAGGAGGATACGGCGCAGGTGTTCCGTATCGTCAAGGCATTGTCGGGCAATTCCTATTATCGGAATTTCAATCGCTTCATGAAGTCGAGCGATGGGCGGCGCATCGCTTCCGACCGGGCCGACCTGCTTGAAACCTTGTGCGATCGCAAACGCCTTGCGACCTGTGCGTCTGGCACGCTTGGCCGAGCCTACCTCGATTTTGTTTACGGGGAGGGTCTGACAGCAGAAGGTCTGGCGGAAGCCAGCGAGGCCGGAGGTCTGGAGGACTTCGGCGACCCCGATGTTTCCCTCTATCGTCGGCGCCTTCGCGATTCGCATGACCTGTTTCACGTCGTCACCGGATACGGCAGGGACGCACTGGGCGAATTGTGCGTGCTGTCCTTCGGAAACGCGCAATTCTATAATCACGGGATCGCTTTCATCGTGGGCGTCGGCATTCCCAAGATGAAACTGGAAGCTGCCAAGTTGCCAGTGGCGCGCGCTGCATTTGAAGCGTGGCGCCGGGGCCGGGCTGCAGCCGATCTGACCACCTTCTACTGGGAAGAAAATCTCGATCGTCCGTTGGAGGATGCCCGCCGCGAGTTGCGACTGCGTCCGCCGGAGACCTATCAGAGGGTGCGCGCTCTTTCCGAACAGCTCGAACGCGATTACCAGGCGGTCAGGCAGGCATGAGCTTAAGCGACAAATCGGCCATCACCGGAGTGGGCGAAACCGCTTTCGTGAAAGGCACCGAGAAAACCGCGGTCGACATGATGCTGGAAGCATCGCGCAAAGCCATAGCAGATGCAGGGCTGAAGCCGTCGGATATCGACGGCATGGTTCCTCCGCCGATCTACACCACCTCGGAAGAGATGGCGGCTAACCTCGGTATCGAAGTTCTGCGCTATGCCTCTACGGTCCACATGGGCGGGGCGAGCCCTACCACGGCACTCCAGAACGCCGCGATGGCAATTGCCAGCGGCTTATGCGACCATGTGCTGGTGACGCTCGGGTGGAACGGTTATTCCGCCTTGCGGCCCAAGCCTGGCGCACCGCCGACGCGGCCGATGAACATGAACACCCTGACGAATACGATCCAAGGCTATTACATTCCGTATGGCGTGTTCCTGCCGGTGCAGATGTATGCCTGGCTCGCCACCCGGCACTCCCGAATTTACGATATCGGCCCGGAAGCGATGGCGGCCGTTGCACTGGCGTGCCGTCGCCATGCGCAGATGAATCCGCAGGCCTTCACTCATGGCCGGGAACTGGATGCCGAAACCTACCATTCCGCGCGCTGGATATCCGAACCCTTTCGCCTCTACGATTGCTGTCTGGAGACTGACGGGGCATGCGCAGTCGTGGTTTCGCGAATGGACCGCGCCAGGGACATGCCGCATGTTCCCGTGAGCATCGCCGGTGCGGCTGAAGGGCATCCTTACCCCGCCGACGATATCCCTTCGCGTCCCGACCCCTTCAAGATCGGCCTGAGCTACGCCGCGCCGCGCGCGTTCGAAATGGCGGGGGTCGATCGCGAAGACATGGATTTTCTGCAGATCTACGACTGCTTCACCTACGTGGTTCTCCTGCAGCTGGAGGCCCTGGGCTATTGCGAACCAGGTGGACAGGCAGAGTTCGTCGCGAATGGCCAGATCGAGCTGGGCGGGCGCTATCCCGTCAACACCCATGGCGGCCTGCTGAGCGAGGCCCATATTTGGGGACTGAACCATGTCGTCGAGGCGGTGCGTCAGTTGCGCCACGATTGTGGGGAGCGGCAGGTCGAAGGCGCCCAGACCGGCCTGGTGACCGGCTGGGGCGATCTGGGTGACGGCAGTATAGCGATTTTGAGGAGGTTTGCGTGAGCGACGAGAAAGATCTGCCGCCCAAGATGCGCCCCTCGGCGCAGGCCGCACCAGCCAAGCCAAAGCCGCGCCCGCAGGATCCGGTGGAGCAGGAATTCTGGAACCGGTGTCAGGACGGCAACCTTTACTTCCAGCAGTGCGAAGGATGCGGCAGTTTTCGGCATTTGCCGCGCTATATGTGCGCCCGATGCGGTTCTCCTGAATGGTCGTGGGAGCGTAGCACCGGCAATGGCACGCTGTTTTCCTGGACGGTGACCCATCAGGCACTGCATCCCGCCTTCGCCGGCGAGATTCCCTTCATCGCTGCGGTGGTGGAACTGGAGGAGGGAGTGCGCATGGCAACCCGGCTGGTCGATTGCGCGCTCGACGAGCTTGAGCTCGATCTGCCGGTCACGCTGGATTTCGAGCCGATCTCCGAAGATTTTCGCCTGCCAGTATTCCGACCCGTCGCGATCGCGCGCGCAGAAGGATAGACCAAGATGGATCTCGACTACGGACCCCAGTATGACGCGTTTCGCGAGGAAGTGCGCCAGTTCCTGCAAACCCACGGTCACCGCGCACCCGATGGCCAAGGCCGTGCCGCGCGCCCTTCCCCCGAAGCCGTCGAATGGCAAAAGCTGTTGATCCTGCATGGTTACACGGCGCGTACGATTCCCAAGGAATACGGCGGATACGGAGCCGAGCCGGACATCCTGAAATCGCGGATCATTGCCGAGGAATTTTCGCGCGCTGGCATCCCCGCAGGCCTTGCGAACCAGGGCATTTCCATGCTCGTTCCCACGCTGCTGGAACTCGGAACCGAAGCCCAGAAACAGCAATGGATCGAGCCGACCCTTAATGGCGAGATAATCTGGTGTCAGGGATATTCGGAACCTGGAGCGGGATCGGACCTCGCCGCGCTCAAGACCAGCGCCCGCGTCGAAAATGGCGACTTTGTCATCAACGGACAGAAGATCTGGACCAGCACGGCCAAGCAGGCGGACATGATCTTTTGCCTTGTTCGGACCGAACCGGACGCGCCCAAGCACGGCGGCATCTCCTACTTGATCTTCTCGATGGACACACCAGGGATCGAGGTCCGACCACTCAAGACCATGACCGGTCACGCCGAGTTCAATGAAACGTTCTTTACCGACGTGCGGGTTCCCCTGGACCAGATCGTCGGGCAGCGCGGGCAGGGGTGGTACGTGGCCAATGCCACACTGGGCCATGAACGTGGTATGCTGGGCGACCCCGATGCACTGGAAAACCGGCTCCAGGCGCTGGTCAGGCTGATGCAAAAAGAACGCATCGGCCAGGGTTGCGCAATGGACAACGCCGTTCTGCGTGACCGGCTGGTTGCATTGCACAAAAACTAGTATTACAAACGGCCTTAGGCGCCACCAAGC
>NCJP01000056.1 GCA_002278985.1 Erythrobacter sp. 34-65-8 | reverse complement strand
TGTCCTTCTCGGCGACGAGGAAAGGCCAGCCGCTCGTCCGGAGTGCGGCCATTTTCTCAAGCCATTCGGCTGCGCTCGGCCCCGTGCTGTCGAAAGAGGCCGTGCCGTGGGCCACGTGGTAATCGTAGATCGCCTGGACGGCCCGCGCATGGCTGTCACGCGCGGGCCTGATCCGCAGGTCAGGCAAGCCTGTAGTCCTTGAACCGCTCGCGCAGGTCCTTCTTGCTGATCTTGCCGGTGGCGGTGTGGGGGATGTCGTCGACGAACTCGATCGCATCGGGCAGCCACCACTTGGCCACCAGCGGCTTGAGATGCTCCAGCACCTCATCCGCCGTCACCTCCGCCCCGGCCTTCTTCACGCAGAACAGCACCGGGCGCTCGTCCCACTTGGGGTGAGCAATGCCGACTGCCGCCGCTTCGGCCAGTGCCGGGTGCCCGACTGCGGCATTTTCCAGCTCGACCGAGCTGATCCATTCGCCGCCGGACTTGATCACGTCCTTGGTCCGGTCGGTCAGCTGCAATGTGCCGTCGGGATGGAGAATGCCGACATCGCCGGTGTCGAACCAGCCTTCGTTGCTGGCCGCATCCTGTTCCGCCTTGAAGTAGCGGCGGATGATCCAGGGGCCGCGGATCTGCAGTGCCCCGCTGGTCTTGCCGTCACGCGGCAGCTCGGTGGCCATGTCATCGAGGTCGACCGTGCGCAGCTGCACCCCGAAGATCGGGCGGCCCTGCATCGCAGTGCGCTCCACCTTTTCCTCGAAGCTGAGCTGGTCCCAGTCCCAGGTCGGCGCGCCGACCGTGCCGATGGGCGAAGTCTCGGTCATGCCCCAGGCGTGCTGTACCCGGGTACCGTTCTTCATCAGCCGCTCGATCATGAACTTGGGGGCCGCCGAACCGCCGATCGTGGCCGCCTTGAGCGGCGGCAAGTCGAACCCGTTGGCGTCGCAATACTGGAAGTGCGCCAGCCATACGGTCGGCACTCCGGCGCTGTCGGTCACCCCTTCGCGCAGCATCAGTTCGTGCAGGACCGCCGGATCGTTGACCGCGCTGAGCACGAACTTGATCCCCGCCATCGCCCCGGCATAGGGCAGTCCCCAGCTTGCGGCGTGGAACATCGGCACGACCGGCAGCATGACCGAGGAGGGGCTGAAATTGAACGCGCTCGGCTGGAGCCCGGCCAGCGCATGCATCATGGTAGAGCGGTGCTCGTACTGCACGCCCTTGGGATTGCCGGTGGTGCCGCTGGTATAACACAGCATGCAGGGGTCACGCTCGCTGCCCTCGACCCATTCGAAATCGCCGTCCTGCTCGGCGATCCAGTCCTCGAACGCAGGCGAATGGGCGCCGGAATCGTAGCAGATGTAATGCTCGACCGTGGGCCAGCGCGATTTCATCCGGTCGACGATCGGCTGGAACGCCGCATCATAGCACAGCACGCGGTCTTCGGCGTGATTGACGATGTATTCGAGCTGGTCGTCGAACAGGCGCGGGTTCACGGTGTGGAGTACGCCGCCCATGCCCGCGACGCCATACCAGCTGACCAAGTGGCGCGAGTGGTTCATGGCGAGGCTGGCGACCCGCTCGCCCTTCTTCACCCCCAGCGCCTGCAGCGCCTGCGCCATCTTCAGCGCGTCGCGGCGGATCCCGGCCCAGTCGGTCCGCGTTTCGCTGCCATCCGCCCAGCGGGTGACAATCTCGCGCGCGCCGGCCTCGCGCGCCGCGTGATCGATCACCGCGGTAATGCGCATGGTCCAGTCCTGCATCGCTCCAAGCATTATTGTGTCCTCTCCAGTCGAATCCTCGTGCCGGTTCATGCCCATGCTTGCGCCTGTTGGCAATCGCCGCCACAGGCAGCGCGATGAGCTCCTTCCAGTCCGCCAAGTCGTTTCTTGTCGACCATACGCACCTCGCCCAGGATGCGCTGCACGTCTATGTCGGGCTTGGCGTATTCCTGGGAAGCTGCCTGCTGTTCCGGTGGAAGGTGGTGGATTGGAAGGCGTGGCTTTTGGTGCTGCTGGCAGCCCTCGCCGGCGAGG
This sequence comes from Erythrobacter sp. 34-65-8, assembly GCA_002278985.1. GTDB lineage: Bacteria > Pseudomonadota > Alphaproteobacteria > Sphingomonadales > Sphingomonadaceae > 34-65-8. The sequence goes on along the minus strand of NCJP01000056.1, from coordinate 6,363 downwards.
GCTGGGACTATCGGGACAGTGTCCTGCAAAACAACCCGCATGACCGGGGCGAGGCGATCAAGGACCTTGTGAACACGGTTCTGGTGCCCAGCGCCTTGCTGGTGCTCGCCCGGTTCACGACCGTGTTCGAACGCCGGAGCCGCTCAGGCGACAAGGCGCAGGTTGCCAACCCCGCGCCGGGTGCCCAGGGCAACATTGCTGAGCCCGGGAACTGAGGCGAGCAGCTCGGCCAAATCGCCATCGAGCGCATAGTCGCGGCCCAGCCTTAGCAGTGGCTCGTCCTCGGCGCCGGTCCGCAGACGCACCAGCACTTCACCATGCCCCGGCGTGCCGGGCGCGAGCGCCATCCGCAGCTCCTGCAAGGCCCCGGCATCGTGCGCGTCAAGCGTCAGGAGCATCCGCGCAGAGCCGCGCACATCGTCGAGCGGGCGCGCACCGCGCACCGTGATGCGCGGGGGCTCGTCAGGGCTCGGCGCGTCGAGCTCCACCGTAAGCAGAACGCAGGTGGCATCTGCCGCCCAGCGGGTGAAATTCTCCACCATGCTTTCCTCGAAGCAGGCGGCGCTGAACTGGCCTGTGTGGTCCGAAAAATCGGCGCGGATAAAATCCTTGCCCTTGCGCGTCTGCCCCTTGCGCGCACTCTCGATCATCGCCGCCATCACGGCTTGCGTGCGGCCACCGGCTGCACCAGCGCCGCTGCCCTGCATCAGGCTCTGATAGGTCCGCGCGCCGTTGGCGGAGGCGACCTGCCAGTGCTGCTGGACCGGGTGGGCGGAGAAGTAGAAGCCGAAGTTCTCTCGCTCCTGCGCCATCCGCTCGGGCCGGGTCCAGGGCTTCGCGTCCCGCAGGCGCAGGTCTTCATTGGCGGCATCCTCGCCGCCGAACAGGCCTGCCTGTCCGCTTTCCCGTTCGCGGCTGGCAGCGTCAGCCACGGCCAGCAGCAGGTCCACATTGCCATGGAGCCGCGCCCGGTCCGGATCGAGCGCATCAAGCGCACCGGCGCAGACCAGCCCTTCCAGCTGGCGGCTGTTCATCGACCCCTTGGGGACGCGTTCGAACAGGTCTTTCAGGCTGGCAAAGGCCCCGCGCGCCTGCCGTTCTTCCACCAGCGCTTCCATCGCCTTTTCGCCGACGTTGCGGATGCCGGCCAGCGCATAGCGGACAGCATAGCCTTCATCGGTCTGCTCGACCGTGAACTCCGCCTCGGACGCATTGACACAGGGCGGCAGCACCGCAATTCCGTTGCGCCGCGCATCGTCCACGAACAGCGCCAGCTTTTCCGACTGGTGCATGTCGAAACACATCGATGCGGCGTAAAACTCCTCCGGGTAGTGCGCCTTGAGCCAGCCGGTCTGGTAAGCGAGCAAGGCATAGGCTGCCGCGTGCGACTTGTTGAAGCCATAGCCGGCAAACTTGTCGATCAAGTCGAACAGCTCGGACGCTTTCCTTGCCTCGATGCCGGAAACCTCGGCGCTGCCAGCAATGAAGCGGGCGCGCTGCTGGTCCATTTCAGCCTGGTTCTTCTTGCCCATCGCGCGCCGCAGCAAGTCCGCTTCGCCAAGCGAATAACCGGCCAGGATCTGCGCCGCCTGCATCACCTGTTCCTGGTAGACGAAAATGCCATATGTCTCGGCCAGGATGGTTTCGAGCTTGGGGTGCGGGTACTCGATCGGCACCTCCCCCGCCTTGCGCTTGCCGAACAGCGGGATGTTGTCCATCGGGCCGGGTCGGTAGAGCGAAACGAGTGCGATGATATCTTCGAACTTGGTTGGCTTCACAGCAGTGAGGGTGCGCCGCATTCCTTCGGATTCCAGCTGGAACACCCCCACCGTGTCGCCTCGCTTGAGCAGGTCGTACACAGCCGGATCGTCCCATTCGAGCGCGCCCAGGTCGACCTCGATACCCCGCAGCCCCAGCAGGTCCACCGCCTTGCGCAGCACCGACAGGGTCTTGAGGCCGAGGAAGTCGAACTTGACCAGGCCGCTGCTCTCGACATTCTTCATGTCGTACTGGGTCACCGGCATGGCCGAACGCGGGTCGCGGTAGAGCTGCACCAGTTGTGCCAGCGGCCTGTCACCGATCACCACGCCCGCCGCATGGGTGGAGCTGTTGCGGGGAAAGCCTTCGAGCTGCATCGCCAGGTCGACCAGCCGTTTGACCTCGTTGTCGTTCTGGTACTCTCGGCGGAAATCGGCGGCGCCGTTGAGGGTGCGGGGCAAGGTCCACGGGTCGGTCGGGTGGTTGGGCACCATCTTGCAGAGGCGATCGACCTGGCCATAGCTCATCTGCAGGATACGGCCGGTATCGCGCAGCACCGCGCGGGCCTTCAGCTTGCCGAAAGTGATGATCTGGGCGACGTGATCGTGCCCGTATTTCTGCTGCACATAGCGGATCACCTCGCCCCGCCGCGTTTCGCAGAAGTCGATGTCGAAGTCCGGCATCGAAACGCGTTCGGGGTTGAGGAAGCGTTCGAACAGCAAGCCCAGCCGGATCGGGTCGAGGTCGGTGATGGTCAGCGCCCAGGCGACCAGCGAGCCCGCGCCCGAACCGCGCCCCGGCCCGACCGGGATGCCCTGCTCCTTGGCCCACTTGATGAAGTCGGCCACGATCAGGAAGTAGCCGGGAAAGCCCATGCCGACGATGACTTCGACTTCGAAGTCGAGCCGGTCGAAGTAGGTCTTTCGCTCCTCCTCAGGCAGGTCGCCATAAGGTGCCAGCCGTGCTTCCAGCCCGCGACGCGCGTCGTCCGCCAGCATCCGCGCCTCGCCCGAGAGATCGCCGGCAAGGCTTGGCAAAATCGGCTTGCGGTCAGGCGGAGCAACAGCGCAGCGCTGCGCGATCACCAGCGTGTTGGCAGTGGCTTCAGGCAGGTCGGCAAACAGCTCCTCCATCATCGGAGCAGACTTGACGAAGGCCTGCCGGTTGGAGCGGCGGCGTTCTTCCGCCTCGATGTGGGTCGAGCCGGCAATGCAGAGCATGGCATCGTGTGCGGCATGCATGTGCGGCTCGGCGAAACAGGCCGGGTTCGTGGCGACCAGCGGCAGGTCACGCTCGTAGGCCAGATCGACGAGCGCCGCTTCTGCCGCTTCTTCGACCGGGTTGCCCTGGCGGGACAGCTCGACATAGAGGCGACCGGGAAACAGCGCTTCCAGCTTGCCCAGCAAGTCCAGCGCATGATCCCGCTGGCCTTCGGCCAGCAGCCGCGCCAGTGCACCCTCGCCCGATCCGGTCAGCGCCAGCAGGCCATCGGTATGGCCAGCGAGATCGCCCAGCGTGACGTGCGGCGCCAGTTCCAGCGGGCGATCAAGATGCGCCCGGCTGGTCAGGTAGCAGAGGTTGTCATAGCCCGCTTCATCCTGGGCATAGAGCGGAATGTAGTCGATCGCCGCCTCGGGCCCTTCGCGGGCCACGCCAAGCAGTGCGCCGATGATCGGCTGGACACCTTCGGCCAGGCACGCCTGCGCGAACATGACCGCCCCGTAGAGCCCGTTCCGGTCACAGATCGCGATGGCCGGAAAGCCGCGTTCTTTGGCCAGTTTGGCCATGGCCTTGGGCTCCACCGCGCCTTCAAGCAGCGAGTAGGAGGACAGGACACGGAGGGGGACGAAGGGGGCGAATGCCATGCCCACGTTATGCGGCGGAGGAAGGGATTCGCCAAGGCCGGACAGCCAGCTTTGCCCGGCCAGCTTTACCCATCCGCATGGTCAGGGTTCAATCAGCCTGACGGGCAGCGGCAATCTTGCGGCGCGTGTCGCGCACGGTCGAAACGGCCCCGTAGATCACCAGTGCCGCGAGGAATATCCAGACCCACAGGGGAATGTTCTCTCCCACAACGGCCAGGTAAAGATAGGCCGAGACGAAGCAGAACCCCGCGCACAGGGTTGGCACCACGGTAGAACGATGGGCCCGCGCCCGCTTTACCAGCCAGCCGATCGAAAGCAGGAAAAACGGGATTGCACCCACGTAAATGGCACCGAACACATAAGGGTTGACCCCGTATTCCGCGCCAAGCGCGAGAAACCACTGGTTGAAGGATTCGATCATCATGCTCGTCCGTTTCGCCTGGTCTGTCGGGGAAGTTACAGCAGGGCTTCGACATCCTTGGCGATCCGCTCAGGCGTATCCTGCGGCGCATAGCGTTTCACCACATTGCCCTGCCGGTCGATCAGGAACTTGGTGAAGTTCCACTTGATCCCCTTGGAGCCCATCAGACCGGGTGCCTCAGCCTTCATCCAGTCAAACAGCGGGCTGGCGTTCGCGCCGTTGACATCCACTTTGGCCATCAGCGGAAATGTGACCCCGAAGTTGAGCTTGCAGAATTCGGCGATTTCATCCGCGTCGCCCGGTTCCTGGCCGCCGAACTGGTTGCAGGGGAATCCCAGCACCTCGAACCCGCGATCCTTGTAGCCTTCGAACAGCTTTTCCAGGCCATCATACTGGGGGGTGAAACCACACTTGCTGGCGGTGTTGACCACCAGCAGCACCTTGCCGAGCTTTTCCGAAAGGTCGAGCGGCTCGCCCCGGTTGGTGATGACGGTGAAATCGGCAATGGTGGTCATCGTTACAATCCCTGTTCCAGCAGGCCGTCATGCAGCCGCACTACCCGGTCCATCCGCGCTGCGAGCCGTTCGTTGTGCGTGGCGACGAGGGCTGCGCTGCCTTCCTCACGAACGAGTTCGAGAAACTGGGCCAGAACCTTGTCGGCGGTGTGTTCATCAAGGTTGCCGGTCGGTTCATCCGCCAGCACCAGGGTGGGTTTGTTGGCAAGCGCACGCGCCACCGCAACCCGTTGCTGCTCCCCGCCAGAAAGCTGGCTGGGCCGGTGAGTCAGCCGGTGTTCCAGCCCCAGCGCCGCCAAAAGTTCACGCGCCCGCGCGTCGCATTCCGCACGGGGGCGCCCGGCCACCAGCTGTGGCAGGACGACATTCTCCTGCGCGGTGAAATCGGGCAGCAGGTGATGGAACTGGTAGACGAAACCCAGATGATCGCGGCGCAGGGTGGTCCGCGCGTCGCTGGCCACTTCGTGTGCGGGCGTACCGGCGATCTCGATCTGGCCGCCGAAGCCGCCTTCCAGCAAGCCCACCGCCTGCAGCATGGTCGACTTGCCAGACCCCGACGGGCCCAGCAGTGCGACAATCTCGCCCGGCTGGATGTCGAGATCGACACCGCGCAGCACGTCGATCCGCTCGCCCCCCTGCTCGAAGCTGCGGGTCAGGCCGCGCAGGCGCACAATTGGCGCGGCACCAGTTCTATTCATAGCGCAGCACCTGTACCGGATCGGTGTTCGCCGCCTTGTAGGCGGGGTAAAGCGTGGCAAGGAAACTGAGGCCGAGCGCCAGGGCGGCAATGCCGAGGATTTCCATCGGATCGACCCGCGCCGGCAGTTCGGTCAGGAACCGTACCTGCGGATCCCAGATGTTTCCGCCGGTCACAAATTCGATCGCAGTCACGATCGGCTGGCGGAAGGCCAGCACCAGGAACCCCAGCGCCAGCCCTGCCATGGTGCCGATCATCCCCACGGTGAAACCGGTCGTGACGAATATCTTGACCAGGTTGCGGCGCGTCGCCCCCATTGTCCGCAGGATGGCAATGTCCCGCGTCTTGGAGCGGACCAGCATGACCAGCGAGGACAGGATATTGAACGCCGCCACCACCACGATGATGGAGAGCGCAAAGAACATGGCCACCCGCTCCACCTCCAGCGCTTCAAAGATGGATGCGTTGATGCGCTTCCAGCTGTTGACCTCTGCCCGCCCGGCAAGGCTCTGCGAAACCGGGGCGAGGATTTCGTCAACCCGGTCTGCATCCACTGTGACGACCTCGATCATGCCGATGGTGTCGCCCGTCAGCAGCAGGGTCTGCGCGTCAGGGATCGGCATGATGACAAAGGCTTTGTCGAAATCGTAGACGCCGGTTTCGAACACGGCGGCCACGCGATAGCCGATCTGGCGCGGCACAGTGCCGAACGGGGTCGATCGTCCGGCCGGATTGATGATCGTGATCGTATCGCCCACGCTGGCGCCGATGTTCATCGCCAGCCGCGCCCCGATCGCCACGTTTCCATCGTTGGCGCGCACTTCGGCCAGGTTGCCCATGACCAGCTTGTCTGCCAGCCCGGCGATATCCTCGGCAGTGTTGCCGCGCACCACGACGCCCTCGACCCGCCCATTGGCCGTGCCGAGAAGCGGCTGTTCGATCAGGGGCGAGGCACTGACCACGCCTTCGGTTGCCTGGGTCCGCTCCAGCACGTCCTGCCAGTCATCCAGCCGGCCACCATAAGCCTGGATGATCGCGTGGCCATTCAGGCCGACAATCCGGTCAAGCAGTTCACCGCGAAAGCCGTTCATCACGCTCATCACGATC
>NCJP01000284.1 GCA_002278985.1 Erythrobacter sp. 34-65-8 | reverse complement strand
GACGAGGGGCCCAAAGATGCGCCCGCGATTATGCTGCTCCACGGCTCCAACGCCGACCTGCACACCTGGGAACCCTGGGCTCAGGCGCTCAAGGCCGATTACCGCGTGATCCGCTTCGATCAGGTTGGCCACGGCTTGACTGGCCCGGACCCCCGGCATGATTACAGCCGCAGCAATTACGTGGCCGACATCCTCGAAGTGGCGGATGCGCTGGGCTTGGACCGCTTCATCCTTGGTGGCAATTCGATGGGCGGCAAGCACGCGCTGGCGTTTGCAGTGGCGCATCCGGAGCGGGTGGCGGGATTGGTGCTGGTCGACGCCAGCGGCGGCCCGATGCTTCGGGGCGAAGCGAAGAAAGAGGATGACAGCAGCAGCGGCAATATCGGCTTCAAGATCGCCCAGACGCCGGGGATCAACCTGCTGGTCGAACAGATCACGCCGCGCAGCCTGATCGCGCAGAGCCTGGATCAGAGCGTCTCGGTCAAGTCGGTCGTAACCGAAGAGGCCGTGGACCGATATTGGGAACTGCTGCGCTACCCCGGCAACCGGCGGGCAACCCTGAAGCGGTTCGGTTATGCGTACGATCCGCTCTCCGAAGCCGAGATTGCCCGGATCGCCGCGCCGACCCTGATCCTGTGGGGCGAGGAAGACCGGTTGATCCCGGTCGAGGCGGGGCGCTGGCTCGACCGGACCGTGCCTGCGAGTACGCTGGTGGTCTATCCCAAGATCGGCCACCTGCCGCAGGAAGAGGCCCCTGCCGCCACGCTCGGTGATCTCGCGCCGTGGCTCGCCGCCCACGCTGCGCCGCCAAAAACCGATTAAGCCCGGGCACCGCCCGATCACCACTGGACGTAGCCGACGCTTGCACCCTAAACGGCGGGCACTCGCACACATTTTTCAAAAGGGGCAGCGGCCTTGCGCAAACTGGGCCTGATCGGCGGCATGAGCTGGGTTTCGACCCGCAACTACTACGAGAAGATCAATCTCATGGTGCAGCGCCGCACCGTGCCCATGGCCAGCGCGCCGATGCTGATCGAAAGCCTCGATTTCCGCAGCCTCTACGGCCTGCGCGAGGAGAACGACTGGAGCCACGCAGCCGAAGTGCTGGGCGATAGCGCGCGCCGGCTGGAGCAGGCGGGGGCAGGGGCGCTGCTGATCTGCGCCAATTCGATGCACCGGGTGTTCGACCGGGTGCAGGCACAAGTGGATATCCCGATCATCCATATTGCCGAAGCTGTCGGGCGCAGGATGCAGCGGGACGGTGCCATCCAGGCAGCCCTGATTGGCACCCGCAACGTCATGACGGAAAGTTTCTATCGCCGTCATCTGGTCGGCCACGGGGTTGACCTGATGCCGCCGGAGATGGAGTTCGTCGAGCAGGTGGACCGGATCATCTACGACGAGCTGATGCTGGGCAAGGTGACCCGCGACGCGGAGCGGACGATGAAGACGATCATCACCCGAAAGGAACAGGATGGGGCCCAGGCCATCGTCCTCGCCTGCACAGAGCTCGACATGATCGTCGATGTCGATGCGAACGTGCTGCCTATTTACGATTCGACCACGATCCATTGCGAGGAAGCGGTCGACTGGCTGCTTGGCGAAGAGGCCTGAGGAACACAGTGACGCCGGACCGCGCCCCTTTCGCAGCTTGTCCCGCGCTATCCCGCGGGCGCGAGTTCGGCACGGACCGCAGCGGCGCACGCGGCCCTCGCAGCGAGTTCCAGCGGGACCGGGACCGGATCATCCATTCGATCGCGTTCCGCCGGCTCAAGAGCAAGACCCAGGTCTTCATCTCGCCCGATGGTGACCATTTCCGGACCCGGCTGACCCACAGCCTGGAGGTGGCCCAGATCGGCCGGGTGATCGCCCGGGCGCTGCACCTCGACGAGGACCTGACTGAGGCGCTGTGCCTCGCGCATGACATTGGCCATCCCCCCTTCGGCCACGCGGGCGAAAAGGCCC
>NCJP01000283.1 GCA_002278985.1 Erythrobacter sp. 34-65-8 | reverse complement strand
CCTTCGAAGCGCCTGACGAACAGCGCTTCCCTGCGACCCGCCTCAGCCGTCAGGCGGCGGAAGCGGGCGGGGCGATGCCGGCGGTTCTCAACGCAGCCAACGAGGTGGCGGTGGCGGCTTTCCTCGCCGGTCACTTGTCGTTCACCCGGATTGCGGTAATTGTGGAAGAGACAATGGCCCGCTACGCCCCTTCCGCACCCGCTGCGCTGGCAGAGGTTCTGGCCGTTGACCGGGAAGCGCGTGCGCAGGCGCAGGGCCTGCTGGAGACCGCTTAGGTGTTCGAATCCCCCCCTTTCTGGATGTATATCGCCGGGTTCCTGCTGGTCCTCGGCCCGCTGGTGACAGTGCACGAGTTTGGCCACTATCTGGTCGGCCGCTGGTTCGGGGTGAAGGCGGAAGCCTTCTCGGTCGGGTTCGGCAAGGAGCTGTTCGGCTGGACCGACAAACGCGGCACCCGCTGGAAGATTTCCGCCCTGCCGCTGGGCGGTTATGTCCAGTTCAAGGGCGACATGAACCCGGCAAGCGTTCCCGACGAGGATGCGCTGGCCGCGATCCCGGCCCACGAGCGGCAGGATGCCTTCCATTTCAAGCCGCTGTGGCAGCGTGCCTTGATCGTGGCGGCCGGACCGGTGACCAATATCGTGGTCGCGCTGGCGATCTTCGCGGCCTTTTTCATGGTCCTGGGCAAGCCGGTGCCGGTCGGGACGGATGACCAGCTGACGATTGCCGGTTTCAGCGAGAATTCGGCTGCCAGAGCCGCAGGGGTTCAGGTTGGTGACCGGATCGTCGCGATTGACGGCAAGCCGGTGGCGAATTTCCGCGAAGTGCAGAGCAAAATCATGCTCCATCCGAGCCGGACCTTTGCAGTGGAAGTGCTGCGGGACGGCGCATCCCGCACGTTCGACATCACCACCAACCGGATGGAAGTGACTGATCAGTTCGGCAACGCCTCCACCATCGGGCTGATCGGCGTGATGCCCGGGGCGGTCGAGGTGGAATTCGAGCGGCAGGGACCGATCACCGCCTCGGTCATGGCGGTTGAGCATAGCTGGTACCTGGTCCGCACCATGGTGACCGGCATCGGGCAGATTTTCAGCGGTGACCGGTCAGTGCGCGAGCTCGGCGGCCCGGTGAAGATCGCCAAATACTCCGGCGAGCAGTTCAGCCTGGGCCCGCTTGCCTTCTTCGAATTCATGGCCCTGATCTCGCTTAACTTGGCGTTCATCAACCTCTTGCCAATCCCCGCCCTCGATGGTGGTCACCTGGCATTCTACGCGGCAGAAGCGGTCCGCCGCAAACCGGTGGGGCCGAAGGGGCAGGAACTGGCGTTCCGCACCGGTGTGGCGCTCGTGCTGATGCTGATGGTGTTTGTGACGGTCAACGACCTGGTCTCGCTGCCGGTGTTTGGCGGGTGATTGCGGTGAGAGGCCGGAAAAGCACGGGGGTTGGCTTGTTGCTGTGCTTGATTGGGGTGCCTGCATCGGGCAGAGGGCGCCTTTAGTCCGCGCGGGGTCCGATGGGCCGACGCCGGGGTTGCGATTGTAGAGATTGGACGGGAACACCGTGTCGATGACGAAGAGCCAGATTTCCCGCAGCGGTGCAGCGTCACGCGGCGGCCGCCTTGCCGCTGCCCTGCTCGGTTGCACTGTGCTGGCCGGAATGCCCGCCCTTGCCGCTGCGCAAGACGCGCCTGCCGCTCAGCCCGCGCCAGCCGTTGCCCCCCAGCAGAACGTGATCCGCACGATCGCGGTGGTCGGGGCCGAGCGGCTCGAAGCGCAGACGATCCTGTCCTACATCCGCCTGCGTCCGGGCGATGTCTACACCCAGGTGGCGGCTGACCAGGCGATCAAGGATCTCTACGCCACCGAGCTGTTCTCCAATGCCAGTGTCCGCAACGACGGCGGCGCGGTGGTGATCGAGGTGACCGAAAACCCTGTGGTCAACCGGATCATCCTGGAAGGCAACAAGCGGAT
>NCJP01000282.1 GCA_002278985.1 Erythrobacter sp. 34-65-8 | reverse complement strand
AAAGTGCCGGTGGTGCTGGTGGCGAACAAGGCCGAGGGCAACGCCGGGGAAGCGGGTGTGTACGAATCCTATGCGCTCGGTTTCGGTGAGCCGGTGCCCCTTTCGGCCGAGCATGGCGAAGGCATTGCCGACCTGTTCGGCGCGCTGTGGCCGATCATCGGCGAACAGGCCGATGCAGCCGAGGCCGCTGCGAACGAACCGCTGGAAGAGGGCGAGGATGCCCCGCTCGGCCCGCTCAAGCTGGCGATCGTCGGCCGGCCCAATGCGGGCAAGTCGACCCTGATCAACCGGATGCTCGGTGAAAACCGGCTGCTGACCGGGCCTGAGGCCGGCATCACCCGCGATTCGATTGCGGTCGACTGGGAATGGACCGATCCGAAGACGGGCGAGGCGCGCCCCGTCCGCCTGATCGACACCGCCGGGATGCGCAAGCGGGCCAAGGTGCAGGACAAGCTGGAAAAGCTGTCGGTCGCAGATGCCCGCCGCGCGGTCGATTTCGCCGAAGTGGTGGTGCTGCTGCTCGATGCGACCAAGGGCCTGGAGCACCAGGACCTCAAGATTGCCGACATGGTGCTGCAGGAAGGCCGCGCCCTGATGGTCGCGATCAACAAGTGGGACGTGGCCGAAGACGCGAGCGGGCTGTTCAACGGCATCCGCACCGCGCTTGACGAAGGGCTGGCGCAGGTGCGCGGGGTGCCGCTGCTCGCCGTCAGCGCGATTACCGGCAAGGGGCTGGACCAGTTGCTTGCGGCGGCGTTCGAGATCCGCGAAAGCTGGTCCCGCCGGGTATCGACTGCGGCGCTCAACCGCTGGTTCGATCATGCGATGGAAGCGAACCCGCCGCCGGCCCCCGGCGGTAAGCGGATCAAGCTGCGCTACATCACCCAGGCCAGCACCCGCCCGCCCCGCTTCGTGGTGTTCGGCACCCGGCTGGAGCTGCTGCCGAAGAGCTACGAGCGGTACCTGGTCAACGGCATCCGGCGCGAACTGGGGTTTGATGCGGTGCCGGTCCGGGTCGTGCTCAAGAGCGCAAAGAACCCTTTCGCGAAGGACTGACCATGCTCGATCTGCTGATAGAAAGCGGCGGTCTGGCGAGTGATCTGGTGGCCCGGACTTCAAGCACTCTGGTGGTGCAGGAAATCGTTCGCCTGAGCCTGGCCCCGGCCTTCCTGCTGGCCGCAATCGGCGCCGTCATGAACGTGATGATGAGCCGCCTGATCTGGGTGGCTGACCGGATCGAGCGACTGGAATCGCGGCTCGAAGCGGGCGAGGCGCGCGAGCGGCTGGGCGAACTGCACGTGCTGCACCGGCGCCGGAGACTGGCGCAGCGGGCAGTCATGCTGAGCACGGCGGCGGCCCTCACCATCTGCGTCGTGATTGCGCTGCTGTTCATCAGCGCCTTCATTACGCCGCAGATCGGCACCCTGACCGCGCTCGCCTGGATCGCGACGATGGGCCTGCTGATCGGGGCCCTGATGCTGTTCGTCACCGAAACGCTGGTCGCCGCCCGGGGCCACCGCACGCGCGAAGACCTGCACGCCCCTCCTGCCGGAGAGGCCGAGGATTAGTCCCCGGCCGGCTTGCTCTGCAGCTGGACGTAGTTTTCGAGGCCCATCCGCTCGATCATGTCGAACTGGGTTTCCAGGAAATCGACGTGCTCTTCTTCGCTGGCGAGGATGGCGGCAAACAGGTCACGGGTGACGAAGTCCCGCACGCTTTCGCAGTGCGCGATGGCATCGCGCAGCAAGGGAATGGCTTCATGCTCCACCGCCAGATCGGCGCGGAGGATTTCCTCGACCGTTTCCCCGACCTTGAGTTTGTGGATCGCCTGGAAGTTGGGCAGGCCGCCAAGGAACAGTACCCGCTCGGCCAGCTGGTCGGCGTGCTTCATCTCGTCGATCGATTCGTGCCGCTCGTATTCCGCCAGCCGGTCAACACCCCAGTCCTTCAGCACGCGGTAGTGCAGCCAATAC
>NCJP01000055.1 GCA_002278985.1 Erythrobacter sp. 34-65-8 | reverse complement strand
GGGGTGATGGAGTTCCTCCTCATCAACCACCCGCTCGACTGCCCGATCTGCGACCAGGGCGGTGAATGTGACCTGCAGGACCAGGCCGTGGCCTATGGCCGGGGCGGCAGCCGCTACGAGGAAAACAAGCGCGCCGTCACCGAGAAGTACATGGGCCCGCTGATCAAGACGATCATGACCCGCTGCATCCACTGCACCCGCTGCGTCCGCTTCAGCGAGGAAATCGCGGGCGTGGACGAAATCGGCGCGCTCTATCGCGGCGAAGACATGCAGATCACCACCTATCTCGAACAGGCGGCGGCGCATGAGCTTTCGGCCAATGTGATCGACCTGTGCCCGGTCGGCGCACTGACCTCGCGCCCCTATGCCTTCGAGGCGCGACCGTGGGAACTGAAGAAGACACTGAGCATCGACGTGAGCGATGCGGTGGGCGCAAACATCCGCCTCGACAGCCGCGGGCGCGAAGTGATGCGCGCGCTGCCCCGCATCAACGACGACGTGAACGAAGAGTGGCTCTCCGACAAGGGCCGCTACATGGTCGACGGGCTCGGCGCGCGGCGGCTCGACAAGGTGTGGATCCGCAACGCTGGCAAGCTCCAGCCCGCGAGCTGGGACGAAGCCTTCAAGACCATTGCGGCCGCTAAGCCCGGTGCCAGCATCGCTGCGATTGCAGGCGATCTGGTCGATTGCGAGACGATGTTCGCCGCCAAAGCCCTGCTGCGGGCGATGGGGTCCGACCTGCTCGAAGGGCGCCAGACCGGCCTTGCCTACGAGACCGGCAATCTCGCTGCGGTCAACTTCAACAGCACCTTCGCCGGTATCGAGACGGCTGACGCGATCCTGATCGTGGGCAGCCATGTCCGCTGGGAAGCGCCGCTGGTCAATGTCCGCCTGCGCAAGGCGGCCAAGCGCGGGGCGAAGGTGTTCATCGTCGGCCCTGAATGGGAACCGACCTATCCGGTGACGTTCCTGGGCAACGATCTTTCGGTGCTGGGCAAGCTGCCCAAGGACGTGACGGAAGCGTTCAAGGGCGCCGAGCGGCCCGCACTGATCCTGGGCGGGGCGGGGCTGGCCAAGGGCGCACTGGGTGCGTGCCTGGCGCTCTCCGACAAGCTCAAGCTGGTCCGTGACGATTGGAACGGGTTCAACGTCCTCCACATGGCGGCGAGCCGCATGGGGGGGCTGATGCTCGGCTATGCGCAAGCTGGCGGAATTGGCGACATCGCCAAGGCTGCCCCCAAGGTCGTGCTGGCATTGGGCGCGGATGAGGTCGACTGGTCGGCGTTCACCGGGTCGCTCAAGGTCTACATCGGCCACCATGGCGACAAGGGCGCGCACGCAGCAGACCTTATCCTGCCTGCTGCCAGCTTCGCCGAGAAGGACGGGACTTACGTCAACACCGAAGGCCGGGTGCAGTTCGCCGAGAAGGCCGTGTTCGCGCCGGGTGACGCGCGCGAAGACTGGACGATCCTGCGCGCGCTGGCAGATGCACTGGGCGTGGCTGTCGGTTTTGACAGCTTTGACCAATTGCAGGCCGCGATGATCGCTGAAGTGCCTGCGCTCGGCGAAGAGGGGCTCGCCAATTATGGCGCGCTGCCCAAGGGGAATGCGAAGGCCAAGGCGGAAGGTGTGATCGAAGGTTATCCGATCAAGGACTTCTACCTCACCAACCCGATCGCCCGTGCCAGCGCGGTGATGCAGCGCTGCTCGGCCGAACTGCTCCACGGGGAAGACATTGCGGAGGCTGCGGAATGACCCGGTTCTTCCAGTCTCTCGGCATGTCCTACGAATGGGCATGGGCCGTTGCCACCGTCTCCGGCATCCTGATCATCGCCTTGCCACTGATGGCTGCGGTGGCGATGATCATCTACATGGACCGCAAGGTCTGGGCCGCGATCAACCTGCGGCGCGGGCCGAACGTTGTCGGGCCGTTCGGCCTGCTCCAGTCGTTCGCCGACGGGATCAAGGTGTTCCTGCAGGAAACCATCATCCCCAGCGCGGCGAACAAGGGCATCTTCATCCTCGCCCCCATCGTCACTTTCACCGTGGCACTGGCCGCCTGGGCGGTGGTCCCGTTCGACGCAGGGGTGGTGCTGGCAGACATCAACGTCGGCCTGCTCTACATTCTCGCGATCAGCTCGCTGTCGGTTTACGGCGTGGTGATGAGCGGGTGGGCATCGAACTCAAAGTACCCCTTCTTCTCCGCCATGCGCGCTGCCGCGCAGATGATTTCCTATGAAGTCTCGATCGGGTTCATCCTGATCTGCGTGGTCCTGTGGGCGGGCACGTTCAACCTCAGCGAAATCGTCGAGGCGCAGCGCGGCCACGGGTTCGGGATCGTCAACGGCTACGTCTTCAACCTGCTGCTGTTCCCGATGTGGGTGATGTTCTTTATCTCCTGCCTGGCGGAAACGCAGCGCGTGCCGTTTGACCTGACCGAGGCGGAAAGCGAGCTCGTAGCCGGTTACCAGACCGAATACAGCTCGATGGCCTTCGCGCTGTTCTGGCTGGGCGAATATGCCAACATCCTGCTGATGTGCACGCTCAACGCGCTGCTGTTCTTCGGCGGGTGGCTTCCGCCGCTCGATATCGATCTGATCCCGTGGTTCGACATCCCCGGCATCGCCTGGCTGTTCGGCAAGATCCTGTTCTTCTTCTTCCTGTTCAGCTGGGTCATGGCGACGGTTCCGCGCTACCGCTACGATCAGCTGATGCGGCTCGGGTGGAAGGTGTTCCTGCCGCTGAGCCTGCTCTTCGTCGTCCTCGTCTCTGGCTATCTCATGGCCACCGGCCACTATGGAGCCGCTGCATGACCTCGGTCGCCCAGCTCATCAAGTCGTTCACCCTGTGGGAGATCGTGAAGGCGCATGTCCTCACGCTGAAGTACTTCTTCAAGCCCAAGGTGACGATCAACTATCCGTTCGAGAAGAACCCGCTGTCGCCCCGTTTCCGCGGGGAGCATGCGCTGCGCCGCTATCCCAATGGAGAAGAGCGCTGCATCGCGTGCAAGCTGTGCGAGGCGGTGTGCCCGGCGCAGGCGATCACCATCGAAAGCGAACCGCGCGAGGATGGCAGCCGCCGCACCACGCGATATGACATCGACATGACCAAGTGCATCTACTGCGGTTTCTGCCAGGAAGCCTGTCCGGTCGATGCCATCGTCGAGGGGCCGAACTTCGAATACGCGACGGAAACGCGCGAGGAACTGCTCTACGACAAGGCGAAACTGCTGGCCAACGGGGACAAGTGGGAGCGTGCCATCGCTGCCAACCTTGAAGCCGATGCGCCCTACCGTTAGGGGCCGCGCCCAGGACGCTATGACACCATGATCCAGACATTCGCCTTTTACCTCTTCGCGGTGATGATGATCGCCAGCGCGGTGTTCGTCATCACCGCGCGGAACCCGGTCCACTCGGTGCTGTGGCTGATCCTCGCGTTCTTCAACGCCGCCGGCCTGATGGTGCTCGTCGGCGCCGAGTTCATCGCCATGCTGCTGGTGATCGTCTACGTCGGCGCAGTCGCGGTGCTGTTCCTGTTCGTGGTGATGATGCTCGACATCGATTTCGCCGAACTGCGCGCCGGATTCATCAAGAATTTCCCGCTCGGCATCGCAATTGCGCTGGTGCTGCTGGCGGAGCTAGTGCTGGGGATCGGTGCCTATCAGGCAGGGTCACTGGCGCTTGGCACGCCGGATGGCCTGGCCGCTCCGGTGGAGGGGATGAGCAACACGGCCAGCCTCGGCGCCCTGATGTATGGCCGCTACCTGATCCTGTTCGAAGTGGCCGGCATGATCCTGCTGGTGGCGATGATCGGGGCCATCGTGCTGACCCATCGTCCGCCCAAGAGCGCGCGGGGAAGCCAGAACATCTCCCGCCAGGTCTCCCGCAATCCGGAAGAGGCCGTGGTGATGAAGCAGCCCACCGTGGGGCAGGGGGTCGAGCTGTGATCGGAATCGAACATTACCTCGTCGTCAGCGCGATCCTGTTCGTGCTGGGCGTGCTCGGCATCTTCCTCAACCGGAAGAACGTGATCATCATCCTGATGGGGATCGAGCTGATCCTGCTCAGCGTGAACCTCAACCTGGTGGCCTTCAGCGCCTTCCTCGGCGATCTGGTGGGCCAGGTGTTCGCGATGTTCGTGCTGACGGTGGCGGCGGGCGAAGCAGCCATCGGCCTTGCCATCCTGGTGATCTATTTCCGCAATCGCGGCACCATCGCGGTTGACGACGTCGACCGGCTGAAAGGGTGACGGACGTGACCTCGACCTCGATCCTGATAATCGTATTCTTGCCCCTGCTCGCTGCAATTGTGGCGGGGCTGGGCAACCGCGCGCTCGGCAATACGGTCGCCAAGTCAATCACCACTGGCGCGCTTTTCGTCTCATGCGCATTGAGCTGGCCGATCTTCCTCGGGTTCCTCAATGGTTCGCTCGAAGCGACCGTGGTGCCGGTGCTGAAGTGGGTCGAGTCCGGCACGCTGACCTTCGACTGGGCGCTGCGGGTGGACACGCTGACTGCGGTCATGCTGGTGGTCATCACCAGCGTTTCCGCGCTCGTCCACCTCTACAGCTGGGGTTACATGGACGAAGACCCGGACCAGCCACGGTTCTTCGCCTATCTCAGCCTGTTCACCTTCGCCATGCTGATGCTGGTGACTGCCGATAACCTCGTCCAGATGTTCTTCGGCTGGGAGGGGGTGGGCCTTGCCAGCTACCTGCTGATCGGGTTCTGGTTCCGGAAGCCGAGCGCCAACAAGGCGGCGATGAAGGCCTTCGTGGTCAACCGCGTCGGCGACCTTGGTTTCATGCTCGGGATTTTCGGCACCTATCTGGTGTTCCAGACAACCTCGATCACCGAAATCCTCCAAGCGGCCCCGGCGATGAGCGGCAGCACGATCGGATTCCTCGGCTATCGCCTCGCGACGATGGACGTGCTGTGCATCCTGTTGTTCATCGGCGCCATGGGCAAGTCTGCGCAGCTCGGCCTGCACACCTGGCTGCCTGACGCAATGGAGGGCCCGACCCCGGTCTCCGCCCTGATCCATGCTGCGACCATGGTGACCGCCGGCGTGTTCATGGTGTGCCGCCTCTCGCCGATGTTCGAGACCGCACCAGTCGCGCTGGGCATGGTGGTGTTCGTGGGCGCTGCGACCTGCTTCTTCGCGGCGACCATCGGCACCACACAGTGGGACATCAAGCGGGTCATCGCCTATTCGACCTGCTCGCAGCTCGGCTACATGTTCTTCGCAGCTGGTGTGGGCGCATATGGCGCGGCCATGTTCCACCTGTTTACCCATGCCTTCTTCAAGGCTCTGTTGTTCCTGGGCGCAGGCTCGGTCATCCATGCGATGCACCATGAGCAGGACATGCGGTATTATGGAGGCCTGCGTAAGCACATCCCGCTGACCTTCTGGGCGATGCTTGCGGGTACGCTCGCCATTACGGGCGTTGGCGTACTCTACGTGTTCGGCTTTGCGGGTTTCTATTCGAAGGATGCCATTCTCGAGGCGGCCTACGCCCGCGAAACCGGGCTGGCGCACTTTGCCTTCTGGGCCGGTGCGGTCGCCGCCCTGCTCACGAGTTTCTACAGCTGGCGCCTGATGTTCCTGACATTCTGGGGCAAACCCCGCTGGGCGCTGAGCGAGCACATCCAGCACGCCGTGGCGCATGGACATGATGATCCCCACGAGCACAATCCGCCGCGCCAGGAAGATGCGGGACAGGACGAGACCCATTCAGTCCCTTCGCCGCAGGAATCCGACGGCACGGCCGGATATCATCCGCACGAGAGCCCGTGGTCGATGCTCGTGCCGCTCGGCGTGCTGACCCTTGGGGCGGTGTTCGCCGGGTTCGTGTTCAAGGACGCCTTCATCGACAGCGAGGCGTTCTGGGCAGGTTCGATCTTCTACAACGAGAACCTGATCCACCGGCTCCACGCCGTGCCTTACTGGGTCAAGCTGACGGCCACGTTCGTGATGCTGCTTGGCCTGTTCGGAGCTTGGCTGGCGTACATCAAGGATACCTCCATCCCGGCCAAGTTCGTGGAGCAGTTCAGCTTCGTCCACCGGTTCGTGTTCAACAAGTGGTACTTCGATGAACTTTACGACCTGCTGTTCGTGAAACCTGCTTTCTGGTTCGGCCGGATCTTCTGGCAGAAGGGCGACAAGGGCTTGATTGACCGCTTCGGACCCGATGGCGTGGCTTCGCTGGTGGTGCAGGGTGCGGCCCTCGCGAAGAAGGTCCAGTCCGGATATCTCTATAGCTATGCGCTGATCATGCTGCTGGGCCTGATTGCCGCGATTACCTGGGTGCTGATGTAATGGGGGGATTTCCCATCCTGTCCGTCATGCTGGCGGTACCGCTTGTTGCGGCGATTGCCTGCCTGTTCCTGAACGCTCCGCAAGCGCGCGTGACTGCGCTGGCGGCAACGCTTGCCAACCTGGTGCTCGGCATCCTGCTGTGGGTCAACTACGACATTGGCGGGGCGCAGTGGCAGTTCACCGAGCGGGCCGATCTGTTCGCCGGGTTCACCTATGCTCTCGGGATTGACGGGATTGCCCTGCTGCTGATCGTGCTCAGCGTGTTCCTGATGCCGATCTGCATCCTGGCCAGCTGGGAAGCAGTCCAGAAGCGCGTCGGCGAGTATATGGCGGCGTTCCTCGTAATGGAAACGCTGATGATCGGCGTGTTTTCGGCGCAGGACCTGTTCCTGTTCTACATCATGTTCGAAGCCGGCCTGATCCCGATGTACCTGATCATCGGCATCTGGGGCGGGGCAGACCGCATCTACGCCAGCTACAAGTTCTTCCTCTATACCCTGCTTGGTTCGCTGTTGATGCTCGTGGCGATGCTGTGGATGGTCAACGAGGCGGGCACGACCGATATCCCGACGCTGATGCAGTACGACTTCGCGCCGGAAGTGCAGACCTGGCTGTGGCTCGCATTCTTCGCCAGCTTTGCGGTGAAAATGCCGATGTGGCCGGTCCACACCTGGCTGCCTGACGCCCACGTGCAGGCGCCGACTGCCGGCTCGGTCATCCTCGCCGGTGTGCTGCTGAAGATGGGTGGCTACGGCTTCATCCGGTTCAGCCTGCCGATGTTCCCCGAAGCGAGCGCGCAGTTTGCCTGGCTGGTGTTCGCACTCAGCATGATCGCGGTCGTGGTCACCAGCCTGATCGCACTGGTGCAGCAGGACATGAAGAAGCTGATTGCCTATTCATCGGTTGCACACATGGCAATCGTGACCATCGGCCTGTTCGCCTTCAATGTGCAGGGGCTCGAAGGCTCGATGATCGTCATGCTCAGCCACGGCCTCGTTTCGGGCGCTCTGTTCCTGTGCGTCGGCATAATCTACGACCGCCTGCACACGCGCGAGATAAGCCGCTACGGGGGCCTCAGCATCAACATGCCGAAGTACGCGCTGTTCTTCCTTTTGTTCACTATGGCCAGCATCGGCCTGCCGGGCACCAGCGGTTTCGTCGGAGAATTTCTCAGCCTTGCCGGGATCTATCAGGTTTCGAGCTGGGTCACGCTGGTCTGCACCACCGGCATCATTCTGGGCGCAGCTTACATGCTCTATCTCTACTGGCGGGTTGCTTTCGGCGTGCAGAAGAACGCTGACGCTGCGGCGATGACCGATCTCAACGCCCGCGAATGGGCCATGCTCGCCCCGATCGCCGCTGCCGTGCTGTGGATGGGCGTCTATCCGGAGAGCTTCCTCGCTCCCATGCGCAAGGACATCGCCGCACTGGAAGCGCGCGTGGCGCGCGCCGCGCCTGAGGGCGATGCCCGGCTTGCGGCCGGGGAGGCCCGTTCGGAGGCAGCCAATACGGTTGCGCCCCTGCCGCACGAGACCGGAAAAGAGGGAGCGCACTGATGAACACCGCAGCCTCTTTTGCGCTGATCGCGCCTGAACTGCTGCTGGCGGTTTCCAGCCTGTTGCTGGTGCTCGCTTCGGCCTGGGGCGGCGACAAGGCTGCCCGCCTTGTCACGATCCTGGCAGTAACCGCACTGTTCGGCGCGGGGATGCTCCTCTGGCCTGTGCTGCACCTTGGCAAGGTCGGCCCCGAGACCTACGCATTCGGAGACCTCATTCGCGCAGACGCCTTCGCGGGCTTCGCCAAAGCGCTCATCTACCTCGCCGCCATCGGCTGTCTTGTCGTCGCGCCGCACTGGTTTGGGCGCCTCAAGGCGATGAAACCGGAATACCCGGTGCTGGTGCTTCTGGCGACACTGGGCATGAGCCTGATGGTCTCGGCCAGCGACCTGCTGACGCTCTACCTCGGGCTGGAGCTCAACAGCCTCGCCGCTTATGTGCTGGCCGCCTACCTCCGCAATGACAGTCGCTCCGCCGAGGCGGGCCTGAAATATTTCGTGCTCGGCGCACTGGCCAGCGGCATCCTGCTTTACGGAATCAGCCTGCTCTACGGCTTTGGCGGAACAACCAGCTTCGCCGGCCTGCGGGTGGCGCTGGTCGAGCGCGGCCTG
>NCJP01000281.1 GCA_002278985.1 Erythrobacter sp. 34-65-8 | reverse complement strand
CGCGGCTTTGCCGTGGTCGCCTTGTCCGGGGAGCATTCTCAGCAGGAGCGTAATCAGGCGCTTCAGGCATTGCGCGACCGCCGCGCGCGTGTTTGCGTGGCCACCGATGTTGCCTCCCGCGGGATCGACCTGCCGAGCGTGAGCCTGGTCATTCATGTCGAGATTCCGCGCGATGCTGAGACGCTACAGCACCGTTCGGGCCGGACCGGGCGCGCGGGCAAGAAAGGCACGGCAGTGCTGATCGTGCCGTTTTCGCGCCGTCGCCGGGTCGAGGAAATGCTTCGCCGCGCGCGGATCGAGGCACTTTGGACCGAAGCGCCTGACCGCGAAGCGATCAAGGCCAAGGACCGGGAGCGTCTCCTCGAAGTGTTGCTGCAGCCGGTAGAGGTGGATGCGGGCGACAGCGAGCTGGCTGAACTGCTGCTGGCGCAAAAGAGCCTGCAGGAAATCGCTGCCATGCCGGTACAGGCGCATCGTTCCAAGATGCCCGAGCCCGAAGAACTGATCGCCAATACGCCCGAGGCGCGTCGCGCCGCGCAGAAGGAAAAACATCGCCCGGGCTTCGAGGACACCGTCTGGTTCCGTCTCGATATCGGACGCCGCCAGAATGCCGATCCACGGTGGATACTGCCGCTGCTGTGCCGCCGCGGTCATATTACCCGCAATGAAATCGGGGCGATCCGGATTACGCCTGACGAATCCTTTTTCCAGATTCCCCGCAATCTGGCGGATAAGTTTTCCGATGCGGTCAAGCGAACTGGCGAAGGCGAGGGCGAGGAAGAGCGCATCCTGATCGAATTGTCGAACGAAGCCCCGCGCGATGTTGCTCGCGAAAACCGCAAGGGACGCAAAGGCGGACGTGACAATGCGAATGGCCCGCGCGCTTTTGCCCGCCCGCACCGCAAGGGCGGAGACAAGCCGGGGTTCAAGGGCAAGCCACGTGCAGATGGCGCAACGCCCGGAGGCGTAGCCAAACCGGCGCGCGCCAAACCTGCGCGGACGGGGAAGCCGGGCAAGCCGTTCAAGAAAGGCGGTTACCCCAAGCCCAAACCCAAGGGCTAGGGCAGGGGGTAACGCCCGCTATCTGCCGACAGCTCCATTCGCGGCGCTGAGCACTGCTCTGACGCTGGCGGTGGCGATGTCCTCGTCAATGCCGCAGCCCCATACTGTCTGCCCGTCACTGGTGCGGCATTCGAGATAGGCGGCAGCGCGGGCATCGGTACCTTTGCCGAGCGCGTGTTCGGTGTAGTCCAAAACCTCGAGCTCGACACCGAAAGCTTCGCGCAAAGTGGCCATGACGCTGGAGATCAGGCCATTGCCGCGCCCGCTGACGCGCTGTTCCTGCCCATCGACCGCAATCGTGCCGGCAAACAGCCTTGTGCCATCACCGGCGCGGGTTTCTTCATATTCGACCAGCTGGAAATGTTTCGGATATGTCTGGACATGATACGCCGTCTTGAACGTATCCCAGATGTCCGCAGCATTGAGCTCGCGGCCCAGATCGTCCGCCACGCGTTGCACGTGGGGGCTGAAATCGGCCTGCATTTTCTTGGGCAGTTTGAGGCCCTGATCCTGTTCCAGAACCCAGGCAAAACCGCCTTTGCCGCTTTGCGAATTGACGCGGATGACTGCTTCGTAATTGCGGCCGAGATCGGCAGGGTCGATCGGCAGATAGGGCACCCGCCACAATTGGTCGTTCTGCGTTTCGCGGGCCGCAAAGCCCTTCTTGATCGCATCCTGATGGCTGCCGGAAAAGGCTGTATAGACCAGCTCACCGCCATAGGGGTGGCGTTGGTGCACGGGGATCTGGTTGCAATATTCCACCGTTTCGATCACCCGGTCGATGTCGGAAAAATCAAGCTCCGGATCGACGCCCTGGGTGTACATATTGAGCGCCATCGTCACGAGACAGCAATTGCCGGTCCGCTCTCCATTGCCAAACAGGCAGCCTTCGACCCGGTCGGCGCCAGCCATTATCCCCAGTT
>NCJP01000280.1 GCA_002278985.1 Erythrobacter sp. 34-65-8 | reverse complement strand
CGGATCGTGGTGGTCGAAGGCTACATGGACGTGATCGCGCTGGCCAATGCGGGCTTTTCCGAAGCGGTCGCCCCCCTCGGCACGGCGCTGACCGAGCAGCAGATCGAGCTGCTGTGGCGATTGGTCGAGGTGCCGGTGCTGTGCTTCGATGGCGATGCGGCGGGGCAGCGGGCCGCCATGCGGGCGATCACCCGCGCCCTGCCCCTGCTGCGACCGGCCCAATCGCTCGCCATCGTGCGCCTGCCCGCCGGGCTCGACCCTGACGACCTGATTCGCCAGCAGGGCCCCGGGGCAATGGCCGCTCTGCTCGGCCAGCCGGCCAGCCTGCTTGATACGCTGTGGGATCATGAGCGCGAGGCGCAACCGCTGCGCTCCCCGGAAGACAAGGCCGGGCTCAAGCAGCGCCTGATGGACCATGTCGAGACCATCCAGCACCCTGATATCCGCGCCCTCTACAAGCGCGAACTGATGGACCGTTTCTCCGCGTTCGCCTTTCCCCCACGCGCCTTTCCCGCCCGCGAACGCAGTGAATGGAAGCCTCGCGGGGAGCGAGGTCCGCTCCGCCCGGAGGCGTCTCCCGATGGCGGCGCCACCATGCGGCGGATCATGCAGGGCAACGGGCAGGATGCGGTGGCTGGTGCGGTCCTTGCCGGGCTGGCCCGCTATCCCGATGTGGCGCTGGCCCATGCTGACACGCTTGCCCGGTTTGCCGAGGCGGAACCGCGCCATGCCAGCACCATTGACGCCCTGCTCGATGCGGCGGAGGGGCTTGATTCGGCCAGCCAATTGCCCATATCGAACGAGCAAGGCCCAGGCGCGCCACCGGATAGCACCCGTTTCGTCTTCCTGAAAGACACCACCGATCCGGCCACAGCCCGCGTGATCCTGGCCGAAGCCATCGCCCTGCTGGTCGAAAGACCTGCGCTGGAGGCTGCGCTGAAGGCAGCCACGGCGCGGTTTGCCACCGACCCAGAAGGCGCGTTTGCCGAACAGCAGCGCCTTGCGGAACGAAAGCTGGAAATCCAGCGCCGTCTGGGGCAGATGGCCAGCCGAGGGGCCGCACTTGCGGCCCATGATGATTCAGCACATCCGGCAGCGGACAATCCGCCGGATGACAGGAAGACGGATTGAACGGGACCTATGGCCACCAAGTCTGACGGGCACGAAAAAGACGATGCACCGCTGATCGACCTCAACGAGGCATCGATCAAGAAGCTGATCAGCAAGGCAAAAAAGAAAGGCTACGTCACCTATGACGAGCTCAACGAAGCCCTGCCGTCAGACCAGATGAGCCCGGACCAGATCGAGGATATCCAGACCGCGCTGTCCGAAATGGGTGTGCAGATCGTCGAGAATGACGACGATGCCGACGGCGAAGGCGAATCCGACGCCGAGGATGATGTCGAGGAAATCGTCGGCGAAGATGACGATGATGAGCGCAAGGAAGCGCGCAAGGCCTCTGCCGCCGCCACCAAGAAAGCCATCACCGGCGAACGGACCGACGATCCGGTCCGCATGTACCTGCGGGAAATGGGTGCAGTCGAACTGCTCAGCCGCGAAGGCGAAATCGCCATCGCCAAGCGGATCGAGGCCGGCCGTGACATGATGATCACGGGCCTGTGCGAAAGCCCGATCACTTTCCACGCCATCATCCACTGGTCCGAAGCCCTCAACAACGAGGAAATGCAGCTGCGCGAGATCCTCGATCTCGATGCCATGCTGTCCAAGGAGCCGCCCGTCGACAAGATGGAGGAAGGCGCCGAGGATGATGATGACAACGGCGAGATTTCCGAAGCCACTGCCGGCCCGACCATCCGCGAGGATGACGAGGTGGAAGAAGAAGAATCCATCGACGGCGACGAAGATGGCGAGGACGGCCCTGCCCGCCGCCGCGAGGAAGAGGACGAGGAAGACAACACCATGTCCCTCGCCCAGATGGAAGCGGCGCTCAAGCCCGATGCGCTTGAGCGGTTTGCGCGGATCACCCAGCTGTTCAAGGC
>NCJP01000279.1 GCA_002278985.1 Erythrobacter sp. 34-65-8 | reverse complement strand
GGCATCCCGCAGGACGCACAGGCCCGCATCTTCGACAGCTTTACCCAGGCCGACCCCTCGGTCACCCGCCGTTTCGGCGGCAGCGGACTGGGCACCACCATCGCCAAACAGTTGATCGAAACGCTCGGCGGGCAAATCGGACTGCACAGCCGCGAAGGTGAAGGTTCGACCTTCTGGTTCGAACTGCCGTTCGCCCTGCAGACCCCACCGGCTTCTGCCGATCCTCAACATTTCGAATCGCCACTGCGTGTCGCCATCCTCGCCAGCCATGAACTGTCGCCACGCATGCAGGCCATGGTTCGCGAGTGGGGCGCGGAACCGGTGCCGGTGGAGAACCTGCTCCAATGGGAACCGCGCGCACGCGGGGCGGACCGCCGCCTCCTGATGCAGTTCGCAGACCAAAATGGCGAGCGGGTCGAGGTGTTCCTCGCGCTCTATGCCAGCCAGAATGACCGTGCCGATGCGAGCGGCTTTGGCGAAGGCGCGCTGCCGCCGGATACCGACTGGCGCTGGCTCGCCCCGGCCCCGGCCCCCGCCGGGATGACCGGCGACGCGCTGTTCGCGCAAGGAGCAATCAAGCGTGTCGCCTATACCCAGTGGCGCAGCGGCGATCATTCCACCGCCAGCAGCTTGGCGCTGAAGCTGGCCGTGATGCGCGACCGCACGTTGATGCGGGCGCGCCCGGTTGCCACCCTGATCGTCTCTGCCGAGGGCGACGACACCGACGCAATCGCCGCCCGGCTCGCCCGGTTCACTGCTGCCATGGGTGACCGGGACGCATGGATGGACCGCGCGGCAGGCTTGCGATAGGGCGCGCGCCATGTGCGGGATTGCAGGTATTTTTCATTGCGGTACGATCAAGCCGGTCGATCCCCAGCGGGTCGAGGCGATGACCGATGCGCTGGTCCATCGCGGGCCGGACGGGGGAGGGGTGTGGACTGCCCCGGGCGTGGGGCTGGGCCACCGCCGCCTGTCGATCATCGACGTGGCCGGGTCGCCCCAGCCGATGCATTCGCCAGACGGGCGGGCCGTGATCGTCTTCAACGGCGAAATCTACAACTTCCGGGAGCTGCGCCGCGAGCTGGAGGGCGAGGGTGCCCGCTTCCGCACCGATGGCGATACCGAGGTGATCCTGGCCGCATGGCAGCGCTGGGGCGTCGACTGTCTGCCCCGCCTGCACGGCATGTTCGCCTTCGCGCTCTACGATCTGGACCGGCGGGAGCTGTTCCTTGCCCGCGACCGCCTTGGGGTGAAGCCGCTGTTCACCGCCATGCTGAGCGATGGCAGCATGGCCTTTGCCTCCGAACTGAAGGGCTTGCTGGCCCACCCGCTGCTGCGGCGCGAGGTCGATCCGCTGGCGGTGGAGGACTATCTCGCCTGGGGCTATGTCCCCGATCACCGCAGTTTCCTCAAAGGTGTCGAGAAACTGCCGGCAGGGCATTTCCGCCTTCTCCGGCATGATAACCCGCCTGCCGCGCCGCGCCAGTGGTGGGACGTCAGCTTTGCCGACCGCGATCAGGGCAAGACGGCAGACCTCTCGGCGCAATTGCTCCACCACATGCGGGAAGCCGTGTCCTCTCGGATGGTGTCAGACGTGCCGCTGGGTGCGTTCCTGTCGGGCGGGGTAGACAGCTCCAGCGTGGTCGCCCTGATGGCCGAGATCAGCCGGGATCCGGTCCGCACCTGCTCCATCGGCTTTGACGTCGCCGCGCTCGACGAGACCGCCTATGCGCAGCAGGTGGCCGAGCGGTTCGGGACCGAGCACCGCAGCCGCATGGTGGCCCCCGATGATTTCCAGCTCGTCGATCAGCTGGCCGGAATGTTCGACGAGCCTTTCGCCGATGCCTCGGCCCTGCCGACCTGGGGGGTATGCCAGCTGGCCCGCGAGACAGTGACGGTGGCCTTGTCGGGTGACGGCGCGGACGAGGCCTTTGCCGGTTATCGGCGGCAGGTGTTCCATCTGCGGGAGGAACAGGCCCGTTCTGCCTTGCCGCAGGCCTTGCGCGG
>NCJP01000054.1:1826-10406 GCA_002278985.1 Erythrobacter sp. 34-65-8 | reverse complement strand
CCGGCAGCCAAGTCGATATCCGCCCCGTGCGCGACGTCACCCCGCTGATGGAAGTGCCGCAGCCCTTCATGGTGCTGAAGATGGACCGCCGCCGCGGCAACATCGTCGTCTCGCGCCGTGCAGTGCTGGAAGAAACCCGCGCCGAACAGCGCAGCGAGCTGATCGACAAGCTGGCCGAAGGCCAGGTGATCGATGGTGTGGTCAAGAACATCACCGATTACGGCGCGTTCGTGGACCTGGGCGGCATCGACGGCCTGCTCCACGTCACCGACATGAGCTACAAGCGGGTCAACCACCCGAGCGAAGTGATCGAAATCGGCCAGACCGTGACCGTGCAGATCGTCCGCATCAACGAGGAAACCCAGCGCATCAGCCTCGGCATGAAGCAGCTGGAAAGCGATCCGTGGGATGGCGTGGCCGCGAAGTACCCGGTCGGCGCCAAGCTTTCGGGCGTGGTCACCAACATCACCGAATACGGTGCCTTCGTGGAACTGGAAGCCGGCATCGAAGGCCTGGTCCACGTTTCGGAAATGAGCTGGACCAAGAAGAACGTCCACCCCGGCAAGATCGTCTCGACCTCGCAGGAAGTCGACGTGCTGGTGCTCGAGGTCGATAGCGACAAGCGCCGCATCAGCCTTGGCCTCAAGCAGGCCCAGGGCAACCCGTGGGAAGAATTCGCCGCCAAGAACCCGGTCGGGACCAAGGTCACCGGCGAGGTCAAGAACGCGACCGAATTCGGCCTGTTCATCGGGCTCGACGGCGACGTCGACGGCATGGTCCACATGTCGGACATCGCCTGGGGCCTCTCGGGCGAAGACGCGCTGGCGCTGCACCGCAAGGGCGAGCAGGTCGAAGCCGTGGTGCTCGATGTCGATATCGACAAGGAGCGCATCAGCCTCGGCATGAAGCAGCTCGAAAAGGGCGCACCGAGCGAAGCCTCCGCTGGCGGTGGCTCGCTGAAGCGCAACGACGTGGTCACCGTGACCGTGCTCGAAGTGCGTGACGGCGGCCTTGAAGTGCAGGTTGGCGACGATGGCGCGACCGGCTTCATCAAGCGCGCCGACCTCGGCCGTGACCGTGACGAGCAGCGCCCTGACCGCTTCCAGGTCGGCCAGAAGCTCGACGCGATGGTGATCGGCTTCGACCGTTCGAAGAAGCCGAACTTCTCGGTCAAGGCCCGCCAGATCGCGGAAGAGAAGGAAGCCGTGGCCCAGTTCGGCTCGTCCGATTCGGGTGCATCGCTCGGCGACATTCTCGGCGAAGCGCTCAAGGCGAAGAAGGACTGAGGCACCTGAGTGGCGCTCGCCCATCCGGGCGAGCGTCCTCGGTGCTGTTTCGCGCTGTGCGCGAGCACCTGCGGGCGGCAGGTCGGCCTTGCGACATCTTCGGTGTCGTTGGACGATCGAAATCCCGATAAAGAAGAAGCCCGTTCTCCCTGCGGAGGGCGGGCCTTTTCTTTTGCGCTCCGGCACCCTAGGTGGAGCGCATGATCCAGATCCACCAGTTCCCGTGCCTTAGCGACAACTACGGCTTTCTCATTCACGATCCCGCCAGCGGAGAGACCGCTGCGATCGACACGCCCGACGGTGCCGAATACCTCCGCCAGGCCGAAGCGAAGGGATGGCGGATCACGCAGATCTGGAACACCCACTGGCACCCTGACCACGCGGGCGGCAACGAGGCCATTGTCGCCGCGACCGGTGCCCGCGTCATCGCCCCGCAGGAAGTCGAGAAGATCGCTGCGATCGACCGGGTGGTGGCCGATGGCGACACCGTTTCGCTCGGCCACTTCGAGGCCGGGGTGATCGACGTGTCGGGCCACACCAACGGCCATATCGCCTATCACCTGCCCGCAGCGGGCGTCGCCTTCGTAGGCGATGCCGTGTTCGCGCTGGGCTGCGGGCGGATGTTCGAAGGCGAGCCGGGCCAGTTCTGGGACAGCCTTTCACGCATCAAGGCGCTGCCTGAAGACACCGTGCTCTACTGCGCGCACGAATATACCCAGTCGAATGCCAAGTTCGCGCTCCATGCCGATCCGGACAATGCCGCGCTCAAGGACTACGCCGCCGAGATCGAGCGCAAGCGGGCCGAAGGCAAGCCCACGGTGCCCACCGTGCTCTCGCGCGAGCTTGCAACCAACCCCTTCCTGCGGGCCGACGAGCCGGCCATGCGGGCCCGCTGGGGCGGCGCTCTGCCACAGGAAACCTTCGCAGCACTGCGGGCTGCCAAGGACAATTTCTGACCCCCGTGACGCGTCCTAGCGAGGAGCCTAAGGCGACGTGGCCATGCAGAGCCGTTTCGACCCGACGCTCTGGATTGCCGCGCGGCTGCACCGCTCGCAATGACGGATAGGGTCATGCAGGCGCTGCGGGTCGAGCAGCTGTCGCCCGATCTGTCGGGCCTTTCGCTGCTGGACCTGCCTATGCCGGTGCCGGGGCCTGATCAGGCGCTGGTGCAGGTGCGTGCCACCTCGCTCAATTACCCTGACCTGCTGATGACGCGCGGTGCCTACCAGTTCAAGCCGGAGGTGCCCTTCACGCTCGGGCTGGAGCTGGCAGGTGAAGTGGTCAGCGCGCCGGAAGGCTCCGGCTTGCGGGCCGGGGATCGCGTCATGGGCGGGTCCAAGACGGGCGGCATGGCAGACTATGTCGCGCTTCCCGTGGCCGCACTGCGCCCGATACCGGCAGGGCTAGGCTTTGCCGCCGCCGCGGCCCTTGGGGCGGCATATAACACTGCCTGGACCGCGCTGGTCGAGATCGGGCGGCTGCAAGCCGGGCAATGGGTGCTGGTCCACGGAGCGAGCGGCGGCGTCGGCCTGGCCGCCTGCGATCTCGCCAAAGCCCTGGGCGCGCGCGTGATTGCCGCAACCCACCGGGAAGACAAGCTGGCCGCCATCAGAGCGGCAGTCCCGGTTGACGCCGCGATCACCAACACCGGCCGTTTCCGCGAGGCGGTGGGGGACATTACCGGCGGCAAGCTATGCCAGATCGTGTTCGATCCGGTCGGCGGGGACGTGTTCGATGAAAGCACCCGCTGCGTTGCCTTTGGCGGGCAGTTGCAGGTGATCGGATTTGTCTCCGGGCGGATTCCCGAGATTGCCGTCAATATCCCGCTGATCAAGGGCTTCTCGGTGGTCGGTGTGCGGGCCGGGGAATATGCCCGCCGTTTCCCTGACCGGGGCGCAGCGATTGCGGCCGATGTCGCCCGCTTCGCCAGCGAAGGCCGCATCCGCCCCCACATCGACCGGGCCCTCCCCCTCACCCGCTGGCGGGAGGCGTTCGAGGCAATGGCGGCAGGCCGGATCATCGGCAAGATCGTGCTGGAGCCGGGCACGTAAACCTCAAAGAGAAAGGCGCGCGCTCCACCAGGGAGCACGCGCCTCGTATCTCTCAGCATCCGCCCAGGCGGACAATCAGATCCCGGCGATGACTTCGTCAGCCAGTTTGCTGTCGGCTTCGGCGTCATGCTTGGCGACGATCAGCTTGCGGGCCGCAGCGGTGGCAGCGTTGGCAGCCTTGGCGCGGACCTGGTCGACCGCTTCGCGCTCGGCCGCGCCGATCTTGTCTTCGGCCATCTGGGTGCGGCGGGCAACCATCGCGGTGCTGTCTGCCTCGGCCTTGGCCAGAATCGCATCAGCTTCACGCCGGGCGCCTTCAAGCATGGCCTCGGCGTCCTTCTCGGCATTGGCGATCTTGCGGCTGTAATCGTTGCGCAGCGCTTCAGCTTCGGCCCGCAGGGCCTTGGCTTCATCCAGCTGAGTGCGGATCGCGGCGATCTTGGCGTCAAGCCCGCCAGTCACCATCCCCGGAACCTTCTTCCAGATCATGATCGCGATCAGCACCAGCATGGCAACCGAGACGATCTGGTAGGGTTCGAGCCCGAACAGCGACGGTTCGAGGTGAACGGCGCCTGCCGCATCGACCTCGGTCACCGCATCGGCAGCCTGGGTGGCGATCACTTCGGGTAGCTGGTTAGCCATGGGCCATCGCCTCCTTCACGGCGGACTTGGCAGCGGGCTTGGTCACCTTCACCCCGGCCAGCCGGTGGACGATGTCCTGCGCCGCTTCGACCGCGACATCCTCGATCTCGGCCAGGCCCGACGTGCGGGCAGCGGCAATGGCTGCTTCGGCTTCGGCCACCCGCGCATCAATCCGCGCCTGGGCCGCAGCCAGCTTCTTCTCGTTGGCCACGGCAGCTTCGGCCTTGGCCTTGCCGACCGTTGCCTGGGCAGCAGCGCGGTTGGCGTTTTCCCGCTGGCGCCATGCCTCTTCTTCCGCATCCGCCTGTGCCCGAGCCGCTTCTGCGGCGGCGAGGTCGGCGGCGATCTGGCTGTCACGGTCTGCGACCGTGGCCATGACCTTGGGCACCATCCCCCGGCCGATCACAAAGTAGACAATGCCGAAAAAGACCAGCAGCCAGAAAATCTGGCTGGCGTAGGTCTCCATCAACTGGGCTATCTGGGGCATGGATTGAAGCCTTGCGGGTGGAAACGTGAAAACGGCAGGCGGCTGCGGGGAATACCCGTCAGGCCGCCCGCCATGTCAGGGTGTGTCAGGCGACGAAGATCAGGATCATCGCGACGACGAACGCCAGCAGGCCGAGAAGTTCGGCAGCGGCGAAGCCGATGAACAGGCGGCCCTGCTGGCCGTCAGCGGCACCCGGATTGCGCAGCGCGCTTTCGAGGAACGAACCGAAGACGTTGCCCACGCCGATCGCGGCCATGCCGGCACCAATTGCGGCAAGACCCGCACCGATCAGCTTTGCAGCTTCTGCTTCCATGATGAAACTCCTTTGGATTGAAACGGTTGATTGTAACAGATGAAACTCAGTGGAGGTTTTCCGCGTCGTTGATGTAGAGCGAAGTCAACAGCGCGAAAACATAGGCCTGGATACCGGCAACCAGGATTTCCAAGGCGCTGATACCAATCATCAGCACGAAACTCGGCAGGCCAACCAGCAGGCCGAACCCGACCCCGGCGTTGGTTCCGTCGATCACGAAGCTCGACAGCACCTTGAGCAGGACGTGCCCGGCCATCATCGCCACGAACAGTCGCAGGGCGAGGCTGAAGGGGCGAACCGCGAAGCTGACCAGCTCGATCAGGAAAATGATCGGGATCATCGGCACCGGGGTGCCATGCGGGATGAACAGGCTGAAGAAGTGGAAGCCGTGCTTCCAGAACCCGACCACCAGCACGATCGCAAAGCTGATTACGGCGAGCACGCCCGTAACCGTGAAGTGGCTGGTGAAGGTAAAGGGGTGAATGCCGACCACGCCGAGCGGCAGCAGGCCGAGCAGGTTGGCGAACAGGATGAACATGAACAGCGAGAAGACATAGGGGACGTACTTGCGCCCTTCCTTGCCGATGTTCGCTTCCAGCATGTTGTCGATGAAGCCGGTGAAGGTTTCCACCGCCATCTGCCAGCGACCCGGCACCAGCTGGCGCTTCAGGCCACCGGCAACAAAAAGGCCGAGCACGATGGTGGTGACCAGCATCCACATCGCGCTGTTGGTGAAAGCGATATTGTAGCCCGCGATCTCCCAGTTCGCGCCGACCAGCGGCTCGATCGTGAACTGGTGCATCGGATCGACTTTGGCCTGTTCGGCTGCCACGTCTGCTACGTCCCTAGTCCATGCTGAACAACCGCCGACCGACTGACCCTATTCCGGATCCTGATCGGGGCGCTTGTTCGCCATCCGAAAAATGTTCCTGAAGGCGACGACTATTCCGAGGAACAGCCCGACCAACAGACCCCAGGGCATGGTTCCTGCGAAGCTGTCAACCAGCCAGCCGAGCACCAGACCACCGAGAATCCCTCCGAGCAAGTCCGCCAGGACCCGGTTGCCGCTGCGATAGTTCGCATCGGCACCTGATCCCCGCGGCCTGTTGCGCTCATTTTCACGCTCGCGTGCGGCTTTAAGCCGCGCTTCGAGCGCGTCAATCCGCGCATCCTCGCCGATGGGTTCCCGGGCGGGTTTCTCGTCGCTCATGCCAGCCTCCTGTCTAGGGAATGCACGGCACGGGCAAGAGGTGCCCGCCGAAGGCGCCGCCCCCTTAGGCGGGGGTCAAAGGCGAGTCAACCGGTGCCGGGCCATTGATGGGGTCAAAATGCTGCAACTGCACAGCAGCAGATGAAGGATGGCTCAGGGGCAGCGCGGGTCCCGCAGCGGCGGAGCGTTGGTGCGGGTCTGCCAGGTGCCGTCGGGCGCCTGGTATTTCTCCCCCGGTCTGGTGCGGGCAATGGCCAGGCACCCGGCGGTCAGCGCATATTCCTCAAGCGTGGCGTTGGCCGCCTTGGCCCGGTCGGCATAGACCGCCCGGCGCTTGATATTGATGTCGTTGACCATCCGCTGGAGGGCATCGGTCGGCTGGACCACGATGCCGAGATAGCCGTCCATCTTCTCGCCCACTTCGCCGCCGGTGCGCGCGTTTTCATAGGCGGGATCGCGCTGCGCGTGGGCCACGGTCGCCAGCCCGCCAATCGCCATGACGGCAGCGGCAGCGCCCAGCGCCAGCTTGCGGATCGGGGTGGTGTTCATGGTCTTCTCCATCTGGACAGTTTCTCGTCAGAAGATGTCCGCGTTCTCGTCGATCGTGTTGCCCGCGTCAGCGGCGAGCCGATAAATCACTTCCTGCCGGATATTGATGTTGAGCTCGATCACGATCGGTTCTGCGGGTGCATTGACCTGAATGCATCCCCCGAGCGTGGCCGGGCCCGCCAGCATAACCAGCCTGCCCCATCGCCCCAAGCGCGCCACTGTGAACTGCTCCCTCATCGGGCCGGTCTTCGCAGCGCCTGCGCTTCGGGTCAATCTGGCAAGGGTCATGGCGTGCTCTCGCTTTCGGGGGTCTGAATGGGCAGTTCATCGGGAATCAGGTCTTCGGGCCGGATCGCATCCGGCGCCGGGCGGACGACCGGGGCCAGCCGCTGTCCGTCGCCGGAGATCAGGCCGAGCTCGCGCGGGTCGCGGATGAAGGCCGGGTCGTACATCGCGCGGATCGAGGTGATCAGCTGGTAGAACGGCGCGCGGATGTTGACGTTGAAGCGGATGGGCAGGCCGGCGACCTGGCGGGTCAGGAAGTTCTGCTTCGTGCCCTCGCCCTGGCTCACGCCGTCAAACCGCACCTTGGTGACGATCTCGCCGGTCAGCGGCCCGTCCATGCGCACTTCCATCGTCTTGTAATCGAGCGAGCGCAGCGCGGCGAAGGCGAAGTTGGCGATGGCGCCCATGTCCTCATAGGTCAGCTCGCCGATGTAGGAGACATTGCCTCCGGGCGGGCGCGAATCCAGTTTGCCGCCTTCGATTCGCCCGTTGCCCATTTCGTCGAACACGATCGGCAGGACCCCGTCGAACACCCCGGTGGCGTTGATGTTGCCAAGCTCCAGCTGCTGGACAAAGCGGGCCGCCTCCAGCCCCTCGACCCGGAAAACGTAGCGGCGTTCCTCGCCCACGCCGAAGTTCATCGTCACCGGCTCCAGCGTCAGACGCCCGCCCATGAAAGGCCAGGAGCCGCCGCTCACGCTGAGCGTCTCTCCGCCGCGCAGCTCGAATTCGATCACCCCCTCCAGCGCTTCGATCCCGGGGTTGACCGAGGCCACCCGGATGCGCTGCCCCGGCGCGGTAGTCAGGCCCAGCAGGTCGGTGAAGCGCACTGTTCCGCTTGCCCCCCGAACCGGGCCGAACGCGGCCGCAAAGTCGAGGCTTTCGCTGGAGAACACGCCCGAACTGGTCACGCCATCGGCATTCCAGTCAATCCGGCCCTGCCCGGCGATCGTGCCCCGCACATTGGCGATCACACCCAGCGCCTGCCCGGTCAGCATGTCGGGCTGCAGGTCCCCGTCGAACAGCAGGCCGGCCACCGCGAGATCCGCATAGCCGGTGGCGCTGGAAAGGTCATGGCGGATGGCGACATCGCTTACCGCGCGATCGCTGGCCGGATGGCGCAGGGTCGCCAGCGCCGTCACCACATTGTCCTGCAAAGTCAGGCTGGCATCGCGCGCCACCAGCGGGAAGAAACGGGCCTCGGGCGAGCGGTCCTGCAGGCGGAACAAGCTTTCGGTGAGGGTCAGCACCCCGCCCCGATAGGCCCAGTTTCCGGCGGCTTCGCGCAAGTCCAGCGGGACGGCCGCCAGCGCCACGTCGGCGTCAGCGAATGTCCCGGCAATGCCGCTGTCCCCCAGCATCGCATCGAGCCGGTTGACCGTGAAGCGGCTGGCGCTGCCCGCCGGCCCCAGCTCCACATCGAGGTCGCGAGCGGCAAGCACGCCGGGCCAGGCGAATCCGGTCGGGCCGCTGCGCAGCCGGACCGGCGTGCCCGCGAGGCGCCCGGCGAGGTCCAGCGCCGCGACTCCGGCCGCCACTTTCAGGCCGGAGCCATCGCTTCGGACGATTGCGCCGCCGGGCCCGGGGCAAACCGTCAGCGAGCGGGCATCGATTTCAAGGTTGGCGAGCGACAGCGAATCGAACCGGACCCGGGTGCAGCGCGGCCAGACCTGCACCACACCGCTGGAACCCACCGAGCCGGTAAACGGCAGCACGAGGCCCCGCACTGCCCCGCCCGGCAAGGGCCCGCTGGCCCG
>NCJP01000054.1:0-1804 GCA_002278985.1 Erythrobacter sp. 34-65-8 | reverse complement strand
TCCATCCGGGCGCGGAACACGAGGTTGCCGCCGGGTTGGCGCTCCATCCGGCCGGCAATGCGCGGCAGGCCCGCCCCGCCGGTCACCACGTTGCCGGAGAACCGGGGCGCACCCGAACCGGCCGTGCTCGCCTGGAAGCGCGACAGCGACAGCAGCATTGCGCCGCTGCTGCCCCGCACGCTGGCCGCCGGAACGGTCAGGCTGGTGACCGATCCGGTGCGGCGGAGCACCAGGTCCGCATCGAAGCGGCTGGCGGCAAGTTCGCTCCGCAAGGCCGCGCGAACCTTGGTCAGCAGCGGCTCAAGCAACGTCCCGGCCGTGCCGGCCCGCGCGTTTTCGAGCGCATTGTCGAGCCCCGGGCCGGGCGTGACGCCGCGCCCTGCCAGCGTGCCGTCGAGCGTGATGCGGTCCAGGCCTGCGCGGGTGCGCAAGGCTCCTTCCGCATCCACCCTGTCAACCGCAGCCCCCGCGAA
Organism: Erythrobacter sp. 34-65-8; assembly: GCA_002278985.1. Taxonomy (GTDB): domain Bacteria; phylum Pseudomonadota; class Alphaproteobacteria; order Sphingomonadales; family Sphingomonadaceae; genus 34-65-8. The sequence continues at coordinate 1,331 of NCJP01000054.1, read as the reverse complement.
CCGCAGCCCCGCGGCGGACAGGTCAAAGCCGGCATCGATGCCGGCCCTGGTCCACGCAAAGTCAGTGGTGCCGCGCAGATTGGCGGCCCGGGCGTCGCCCCCTGCCATCCGCCCCAGGGCGAGCGACGCAGTGCCGTCAAACCGGTCGAAGGTCGGTGACGCGGTCACGTTGATTGTCGTGCTCGATCGGGCGAGCGAAAGCCCGGCCTGTGCGCAGGACAGCGCCTCCACCCGCACAGGCCCGGCAAATGACGCTTGTCCGGTGGCCGTGGTCAGGGTGCCGTAAAGCGTCGCCCCGTCGGCAGCACAGCCGGGCAGCGCCAGGTCAGGCGCGGTCGCCGCGAGCACACCGCTGAACCCGCCCGGCAGCCAGCCGCCACCCTGCGCCTTGATCCCGACCGGGCCCCAGTCCGTTTCCAGCAGGGCGCGGCCGTCCACCAGCGTGAGGTCAAGGTCGGGCAGGCCGGGGGGCTCGTCGCTTTCCGCGAACAGGAAGGGGTCGAGCGTGCCGAACGACAGTTTGCCCCGGCGCAAGCTGCCGAACAATCGGGGCCGGATCAGTTCGACCCGCTCGATTTCCGGCAGTCCGAAGCCATAGCGCAGATGGACGATGGCGCGCTCTACCGTCATGTCCGGCTGCGCGGGATCGCCGATCACGATCCTGCTGAAGACCTGCCGCTGCGGGCCAATCGAATCGACCCGGTATGTCGCCGGAATGTCACGCTTGCCCAGCTGGTCGGCCAGGACATCGTCCGCGATCCGTTCGCGCTGGGTCCAGAGCCAGCCCATGGCCAGCAACAGGAACAGCATGATCGCGGCGGTCACCCGCCAGCGTTTGCGTCGGGGTATCAGCCGGGCGACGAGGCTCTTCTCAGGATTGTCGATCTCAGCCTCGACCATTTCTTACCCTTGCGCGCAACGCTTGCCAAAGGCAATGCTGCAGCCCAACGCACAGGCGGAGGTCCGGTTGCCAAAAGCTGACAGCAAGAGCGCCGAACACGGTGCCACAGGCCACCGTGCCCGGCTCCGTCAGCGGCTGCTGGAAGGCGGGGCAGAGGCGCTGGCCGATTACGAGATCCTTGAATATTTGCTGTTCGCAGCGATCAGGCAGGGCGACACAAAACCTCTTGCCAAAGCTCTGATTGCCCGGTTCGGATCGCTCGCCGGGGTCCTCAATGCAGAACCGGGGGCCTTACAGGAAGTGAAAGGCATGGGCCTTACAAGTGCTGCGGCGTTGAAATCGGTCGCGCTTGCCGCCCGCCGGATGGCCCGTAGCGAAGTGCTGCAAAAACCTGTTCTGTGAAGCTGGCAGGCACTGCTGGATTACCTCA
>NCJP01000278.1 GCA_002278985.1 Erythrobacter sp. 34-65-8 | reverse complement strand
CGATGTCGCTGGTCAGCGTGATGAGAGTTTCGGACGAGAGCTTCTTGTTTTCTTCCACGACAGTGCTTGCCTTCTTCATGAGCAACTCTTTGCACCGCCATGAAGGAACACATGGGCTGTGACAACTGCACGACTTGAGCAGTCTTGCCTCACATGCGACCGGCGCGGCACTTTCCCCAGCCTCGCACCCTTAACTGCCCGCAGCGCAACAACTCACGATCGCCCGAAAGCGGCTGCAGCTGCTAACCGGTTTTGATGGCTGAATGTGGGACGAAGCCGTCGGTCCGTTGTACCACGTCGAGCGACTGGCTTCGCCGGAAGCCGACAAAAGGCTTTCAGACCGGCCCCCAGTATAATGGGGGTAAGATTCCCGTGTTTCAGCCACTCAAAAGAAAGGCGGCCACATCATGTGACCGCCTTGAGTTGTCAGTCCGCCGCCAATCGGGACGAAGCGGCGGAGCTGGGGGCAAGCGCTTTACTTGTTCGAAGCGTCGGTGGCCGGAGCAGGCCGGGCACTTTCAGCCGTAGCAGTGCCGCTGGCATTACCAGCCACCAGGGCATTGCCCGAGGCGCTGAACATGCCGGCGGGCAGCGTGCGCGTGACCTTGCCCTGCTTGACCACGACCTGCTCGACTTCGCCGCGACCATTGGCAACAACCTGGCGAACCTTGCCGAGTGAGGCGCCTTCGGGCGTCATGACCGGCATCCCCGGCGCAACCGTGGCGGCTCCTTCGCCTGCGGCAGCAGCCGAACCGGCGACCGCAAGCAGCGGGTTTGCGAGCGATGCCGAGCCATTGCCTTCAGCAGCGCCGTTGCCGTTGCCGATGATAATGCCGGAGCTTGGACGTGCCGGCGTTCCCACGATGGGGGCCACTGCGACCGCGCCGCGGGCCGTTCCGGTAGCGGTTCCGACCGCATTGGCGGTGAGGCTCTGTGCGCCCTTTGCCGCAGGAATCACTGCGCCGGTGACGCTATCGGTGCCGATCAGTTGCGCATTGGCAGCCCCCTGCCCGCTGGCCGATCCGGTGCCGCTGGCCTGCGCCGTGCTGCCCATCGACGGGACCACGAGATCGGCGAGGCTGGCGGTCGAACCGGTCAGCGATCCGCTCGCGCTGCGATCCGCCGCAATCGTGCCGCGACGCGCATCGACGGACTGGCTACCGTTCGTGGATGCCGTGCCGCTGGCGGTGCTGTCGACGGTGCCACGGACAGTGCGCGAGGTGCGATCGATGGTGCTGCCGATCGTGGTGCGGGTGGTGGTGTCGAGCGTGCCGCCGATGGAACCACCAAGACCGCCGCCGCCACCGAGCAGCTGCGCCTGTGCGGTGGCGGGCATGAGAGCGAGAGCACCAGCGGCCAGAATGAACTTCTTCATGTGCGTATCCTTTCGTCAGTTGCAGCGAGCCGGTGTGTTCGCTCGCTCGAAAGGAAAACGGATGGGCTTTCGGATTTAATGCATCGCCATGCGGAGAAACTTATTCTTTCTTCCCGCAGGTGCCGCATAGCAGGCCCCGGCCGAACACTTCGTCATCCCCTTTTGCCCCGATATCACGCGCCTCGGCATCAAGCGTTGCGCGCCAGCGCTGTCCAGATGGCAGGGCGGCAGCAACCCGCGCCGCGGCGAGCGGTGTCGCAAAGCTGGTGCCGCGCCACAAGCGGCCACGCCCCTTCGCATCGATCGCATAAACCTCGGCCCCCGGGGCGGCATAATCGATATGGAGCGCGCGCCCCGCTTCAATCAGCGCGCGGCCTTTGCGATCCACACCAGTAATGGCCAGCACGCCGTCATAAGACGCCGGATAGGCGGGAGGAGCAGCAGGCCCATCATTGCCCACTGCCGCCACCACGATGATTCCGCGTGACCGGACTGAATGGACTGCGCGTTCCACCAGCGGGTTACGCGGCCCTACCAGACTGATTGTAATCACCTTGCAACCGCTTGCAGTCAGCCAACCCAGGGCCTTGGAAATTGCCAGGGCATTGCCCCCTGCGGGATCCTGACCATAAACA
>NCJP01000277.1 GCA_002278985.1 Erythrobacter sp. 34-65-8 | reverse complement strand
AGCAGCGGCAGATAGGCCTCCCCGCCAGCATCGCGCAAACCGCCTGCATCCTTTGTGTCCAGCTCGCGGCGCACGGCCGCAATTGCATCAGGCGCGAGCGGCAATGCCTCTTTCGCCAAAGTATCGACCAGATCCGGCAGGGTGAAGTCTACCGATATCGCCGTTGCTCCTGCCGCTTCGAGCGCTTCGATGGCGAGCTCGACCACCTCTGCCGCCGCCTCCACGCTGTCGCTGCCGATCAGCTCTGCACCGAGTTGCAGGCGCTGGCGTGCCGGATCCAACTGGTCCGCGCGAATGATCGCCACTTCTCCTGCATAGCACAATCTGAGCGGGCGCGGCGCACCGGCCAACGAGGTTGCCGCGATACGCCCAACCTGCACCGTCATGTCGGAACGCAGGGCAAGGGTGCGCAGGCTGGAAGGATCGACGAAACGGAACATCCGGCGCGGACTGATCCCGTTCATCCGTTCTGCCATCGATTTTTCGAATTCCACCAGTGGCGGGCGCACGCGGTCATAGCCATGGGCATCCATCGCGCCCAGAATGGCGCGCATCGCGCGGGTCGCAATTGCCGCTTCTCGCGGAAGGCGGTCGGACAGCCCTTCGGGCAGCAGGTCGTCGGTCGTAACACTCATGCGCTGCCCCTAGACAAATCCGCCACCCCGGCAAAGCCGGAATGACGGATTTCATCGATCAGATGGCAATTGATCTAAAAGGATAACGGGGTCACGACCCGCACGCCTTCAAGATCGCAGGCCTTGTCCACCACCGATTGCGGGATAGGCTGGTCAACGCTCAGCAGCAGAACCGCCTCGCCGCCAGCCTGTCTGCGGCCGAGGTTGAATGTGCCGATATTGATGGCATGTTCACCCAGCAGCGTCCCGATCCGCCCGATGAAACCGGGCGCGTCATCATTGACGATATAAAGCATATGGCCGGACAGTTCGGCTTCGATCCCGATACCGAAAATCTCGACCAGCCGGGGCGCATTATTGCCGAAAAGCGTTCCCGCAACCGACCGGTCGCCCTGCTCCGTGCCCACGGTCACGCGGATAAGAGTGTTATAGGCCCCTTCGCGTTCATGGCGGATGGAACGCACGTCAAGCCCGCGCTCCTTGGCGAGATAAGGCGCATTGACCATGTTCACCGTATCGGAATAGCGGCGCATCAAACCGGCCAGGACCGCACCCTCGATCGGTTTGCCTGCCAGCTCCGCGGCAGCGCCTTCACGCTCGATACTGATCTTGGTGAGATTGCCATGAGCCAGCTGCCCGACCAGGCTGCCGAGATTTTCCGCAAGGCCCATATAGGGCTTCAGCTTGGGAGCTTCCTCCGCGGAAAGGCTGGGCATGTTGAGCGCATTTGAAACACCGCCATTGACCAGATAATCGGCCATCTGTTCGGCAACCTGCAGCGCAACATTGACCTGTGCCTCAGTAGTCGATGCGCCAAGATGCGGGGTGCAGATGAAATTGGGCATTCCGAAAAGCGGGCTTTCCTTGGCCGGTTCGGTCTGGAAAACGTCCAGCGCCGCACCTGCCACATGGCCGCTTTCGAGCAGTTCGGCCAGCGCCTCCTCGTCGATCAGGCCGCCACGCGCACAATTGACGATCCGTACGCCGGGCTTGGTCTGCTGCAGGTTCTCGCGGCTCAAGATGTTGCGCGTCTGGTCTGTCAGCGGCGTGTGCAAGGTGATGAAATCGGCACGCGACAGGAGCCCTTCGAGATCGACTTTCTCGACCCCGATTTCGATGGCCCGGTCCGCGGTCAGGAACGGATCGAAGGCAATCACCTTCATTTTCAGGCCAAGTGCGCGGCTGGCCACGATCGAGCCGATATTGCCGGCTCCGATCAGGCCCAGCGTCTTTCCAGTGACCTCGACCCCCATGAAATCCTTTTTCGGCCATTCGCCGGCCTGGGTCCGGGTGTTCGCCTGCGGTATCTGGCGCGCAAGAGCGAGCAACAAAGCGATCGCGTGTTCGGCAGTGGTGATCGAATTGCCGAACGGCGTGT
>NCJP01000276.1 GCA_002278985.1 Erythrobacter sp. 34-65-8 | reverse complement strand
GGCGGATCGTCTCGATACTGTCAGGGGTCTTGCCCATCATCATCTTGGCATCGTCGCCGACGGCCTTGACCCGTTTGATCCCGTTGATCGTCTCGATTGCCACCACCGATGGCTCATTCAGGACGATGCCTTCGCCATCGACATAGACCAGCGTGTTGGCGGTCCCCAGGTCGATAGCCATGTTGCGCGAACCGAATTTGAAGAGCTTGGACAAAAAGGTCATTCGACGGGCAATCCGTGATGATACAGGGTTTCGCTCCGGTTTCCCGGAGGGCGTTCTACCCTGAGCTGGCAGGAAGTGACCGCCCTTTAACGAATGCGTGGGGAAAACGCCAAAAAATTGTGTCGACAGGCGGGGGTATTTTCCACTGCCGACCTCGAATCCGGCGCATATCACCGCTAGCGTCCCGCCATGCCCCACATTCGCCGCCTTCCCGAAGAACTCGTCAACCGCATTGCGGCGGGCGAAGTGGTCGAGCGCCCGGCTGCGGCGCTCAAGGAGGTGGTCGAGAATGCCATCGATTCGGGCGCACGGAGGATTACGGTCAGGCTGGTCGAGGGCGGGCTTGGCCTGATCGAAGTGACCGACGACGGGTGCGGCATGAGCCCGGCCGAAATGTCGCTCGCGCTCGAACGCCATGCCACTTCGAAACTGCCTGATGACGCGATCGAGCAGGTCACCACGCTGGGCTTCCGGGGTGAGGCCCTGCCTTCGATTGCCAGCGTTTCGCGCTTCACGCTCGAGAGCCGGCCCCACGATGCGGGGGAAGGCTGGCGCAAGGTGGTCGATCACGGCCGGGTCGCGGCGGACGAGCCTGCCGCACTGCCCCCCGGCACCCGGGTGCGGATCGAGCAGCTGTTTGCCCAGGTGCCCGCGCGGCGCAAGTTCCTGCGCAGCGAGCGGAGTGAATATGCCGCGTGCCTCGATGTGGTGCGCCGTCTCGCAATGGCCCGGCCTGACCTGGCCTTTACGTTCGAGCATGGCGGGCGGCGGGTTCTGCACGCGCAAGGCGGCGAGACAGTGGCGGAGCGGGTGTCGGGCATCATCGCGCGCGAACTGTCCGACAATGGCGTGGCCATCGATCTGGAACGGGGCGACATGCGCCTGACCGGCGTGGCCGGGCTGCCGACCTACAACCGGGGCGTGGCCGACCACCAGTACCTGTTCGTCAACGGGCGCCCGGTGAAGGACCGGCTGCTGACCGGCGCGGTGCGGGGTGCCTATGCCGACATGCTGGCGCGGGACCGGCACGCGGTGCTGGCGCTGTTTCTCGACCTTCCGCCGGAAGATGTCGACGTGAATGTACACCCGGCCAAGACCGAAGTGCGCTTCCGTGATGCGGCGGCCGTGCGCGGGTTCATCGTCTCGGGCTTGCGCCAGGCGCTGAGCACAGGTGACCGGCGATCATCGCAAGGGCCTGACCGGCAGGCAATGGAGCGGTGGCAGGCCGAACCAGTGGCTCACGCATTGCGATCCATGTTCGAAGGACAGGGCGCGGGAAATTCCCATGCCACCCTGCGGGAACAGCCGGCCGCGTGGCGCGCGCCTGCTGATACCCCTCTGGCGGAACCGCACGGAAGGGCAGAAGAATCGGAACCTGCATCCGCCGATGCTGCGCAGTTTCCGCTCGGCATCGCGCGCGGGCAGGTTGCCAGGACCTACATCGTTGCCGAGTCTGCTGACGGGCTGGTGCTGGTCGATCAGCACGCGGCGCACGAACGGCTGGTGCTGGAGCGGCTTCGCGCCGCCGGGGCGGGGGAGGCGGTGGCCCGCGCGCAAGCCCTTCTGATCCCCGATGTGGTCGAGCTGGATGAGCCAGCCTGCGACAGGCTCGAAGCGGCCGCGCCCAAGCTGGCCGGGATGGGCCTGGGGATCGAGCGGTTCGGACCCAATGCCATGCTGGTGCGCTCGCTGCCCCATGCCCTGGCCGGAGCAGATCCCGCCAAGCTGCTGACCGATATTGTTTGCTGGCTACCATGGCCTGCCACGGATCGGTGCGGGCAGGGCGGACACTCAGCGTGGCAGAGATGAACGCCCTGCTGCGCGAGATGGAGCGCACGCCGCGTTCAGGCCAGTGCAACCATGGCCGCCCGACATGGGTTAAGCTGAAGATGGGAGACGTCGAGAAACTGTTCGGGAGACACTGATGCGGTTCGTGCTGATCATGGCGGTGCTGGCAGTTGCGGGATGCGGCAGCGAGGCTGACCGGCGAGACGCTGCGGCGAAGGTGGCCGAGATCGAACAGGCCAATGAAGGGGTGGCTGTGCCGCTGAAGCCTGAGCCCATCCTCTATCCCGATATCGAGCAGCACGCGCTGACCGACCCGGCCTGCGCCTTCGCCCCTGACGGCGGCGGCATGGCCCCTGTCCTGCTGGCCATGGAAGATCGCGCTGTCATGAGGCTGTCCGGCGACATTGCGGAATTTGCGCCGGACAATGGCGTGCAGAAGGGGCCGGGGGTGGCCTGGACCAGGTATGATGGGCTGGCCTACTCCATCCATTTCGGGCTCGGAACGGAGCAGCCTGAAGAGCCGGGCGGCAAACGCTACGAAGCGACGCTGGAAGTCCGGGACGGGGCAGACCGCGCAGTCTATCGCGCGTCCGGCTATGCCCAGTGCCCGAGCTGATCAGTCGATCGGTGCGTCGGGCTCGCGCACGCGGATCAGGCCGTTCGAGACCATTTCCAGTACCACGTCGCCATGCTGGTTGAATGTCCGGCTGCGTGACTTGAAGATGCCCATGTCTCGGCGCGACTGGCTGCGCCGCTTTTCCAGGATCTCGCTTTCGACCCGCAAGGTGTCTCCCGGATAGACCGGCTTGACCCAGCGCAGCTGATCGACCCCGGGCGAGCCGAGCCCGGCCTGCGCATTGGTCTTCATGTTCTCGACCATCATCGCCATGGTCATCGAGCAGGTATGCCAGCCACTGGCCGAAATACGGCCGAAATGTGTCTGCGCAGCGGCCTCATCTGACAGGTGAAATGGCTGCGGATCGTACTTGCCCGCAAACTCCAGCACTTCCTCGCGCGTGACAACATAGTTCCCGAAGCTTTGCCTGGAACCGATTACGAGGTCTTCGAAGTACAGCATCCCGCCTCCCGCCAAATCCGCTTCGCCTCTGGCCCAAGGCGGACCGGGATGCAATCGCTCAGGCGCGGTAGCGCGGCTTGCGGCCGTCCGGCGCCAGGTCAGGAATGATGCGGTAACGGGCGAGGATAAAGCTGAACAGGCCAAACACCAGCAACCCGAGCGCGACCCCCTGGAAGACGATCTGGTTCCCCGCCAGCGAAGTAACCGCATCACCCAGTGTCCGCACCTCTCCGGCATCGCCCGAGTAGAAACCGGCCTTCACCAGCGACCAGCCGATAACGAGGAAAACCACGGCCCGCGCAGTGTATCCGATTGCGCCCAGCACCCGCGTGCCCTCGGGCGCGCCCGCGCCAATCCGCGCCATGAAGGAACCGCTCACGCCCTTCTTTGCCTGCGAGATCGCTGCGAGGAAAAAGGCGATGCCGAGCACGCCGATTACCAGGCCGCCCAGTTGCACCGACAGCACCCCGGCCGCCGCTTCCTGCGCGCCGTCGCCGGCGCCGGATACGTCGGCGCTGGCGAGGCGATAGGCCGACCAGGCGAGCACGAGGTGGCCGATGGCGCTGCCGCCATGACCGATCCGCCTGGCCCAGCCATGCGCATCGCTGCCTTCATTCTCTACGTCGAACAGCGGGGAGCAGAACCGGAACAGGGCGTAGCCCAGGCTGGCCCAAACAAGCAGGGCAATAATGGCCAGCAAGGAAATCCACAGC
>NCJP01000053.1 GCA_002278985.1 Erythrobacter sp. 34-65-8 | reverse complement strand
GATCAGGGCCTTGTAGCGGGCAAGGAAGGCCGGATCGATCTGGGCCATGTCACCAGCCAGCCGCTGCGCCAGCGGCAACAATGCGCCGGGCTCGACCACATGGTTGACCAGACCCCAGGCCTGCGCCGTGCCGGCATCGAGGAAGTTGCCGGTGAACGACAGCTCCTTGGCCCGCGAAATCCCGATCATGCGTGACAGCTTCTGCGACAGGCCCCATCCGGGCATGATGCCGACCCGGGCATGGGTATCGGCGAAGCGGGCGTTGGTGCTGGCCACCAGCACATCGCAGGCGAGCGCCACCTCGAAGCCGCCGGTAATCGCCACCCCGTTGATCGCCCCGATTACCGGCTTGCGGCACTGCTCGATCGCCTTGACCGGATTGTCGGCCGGGCTTTCGGCATTGGCCGCGCCGAGCGCCGAGGCGTCGGAGCCCAGCTCCTTCAGGTCGAGACCGGCGGTAAAGGCCCGCTCGCCCGCCCCGGTCAGCACCACGGCGCGCACGCTGTCATCGGCATCGACCCTGTGCATCACGTCGTGCAGCATCTGGCGCATGGCCTTGCTCAGCGCGTTCATCGCCTGCGGGCGATTGAGCGTAACGGTGGCGACACCGCCCGCGATATCGAGCAGGACAGGCATTTCTTCCTTCATGGGCGTGTACTCCCCGCAGCCAGTGGTCGCAGATGGGGTGACGTGTTCCCGAACCGCTCGACCCCGGTGATTCGTCCATCGGAGCCGCGCACGAACGTGACCACGTCGCGCTCTTCGCCCTTGCTGGTCATGACCCGGAAACGGTCACCACCGAGCGGCTTGAGCCGGGTCAGGTCGCCAGCCGGGTCGCCAGTGGCCAGTTCGGCCCAGGCCAGCCCTTCCGCCCAGGGCAGGATCACGCTGTCCGGCCCCCAGGGTTGCCCGCCGTAGAAGCCGGCATAGGCCTCAAATTCGACCGGGCCGCTCTCGGGCGCGTCGTAGGACTTCGCGTCCAGGCGGCTGGCCATCAGCCCGCCCAGTCCCATCGCATAGACGCCGGGATCGTCCATCGCGTTCATCGCGACTGCTATGGCGGTTTCGGACGCGGGCTCGACCATCAGCGTGCTGCGATAGCCGGGGCAACTGCCGCCGTGGCCGACGAAGTTGCGGCCATCCATCTGCCAGGCAGCAAAGCCCAGGCCCCAGCTCGTTTCGCGATCAGGTGTGATGTAATGAACCCGGTGCATTTCGCGCAGAGTGGAGGGGCGCAGCACTTCGGGCTGCCCGGTGCGCAGCAGGCGGAACTGCCAGGCAGCAAACCGGGCGAGGTCGTTCACGGTCGAACTGAAGCCGGCCGCAGGCGTGATCCCGCGGGGATCGAACAGGCGGACCTCGGGCCGGACACCCTCGGGGGTCAGCGCGCCCCAGCCAACTGCCAGTTGCTTGCCATAGAGGCCTGCCGGTATGCCCGGGCGGGTGTCGGCCAGGCCGAGCGGAGCAAGGATGCGGGCCGTGACGTAGCCATCGTAGGGCTCGCCGCTGGCTGCCTCGACCGCCTCGCCCGCCAGGGTGATGCCGAGGTTGGAATACTGGAAGGTGGTCGATGCAGGGTGAAGCGACGGCTGGCCCGGCAGTCCGCTGCGGATTTCCTCACGGGTGGGGAAGGGAAAGTCCGGCCCGGTCCAGTAAGGGTGGGCCGACTCGCGCGGCAATCCGGCCGAATGGGTCAGGAGCCCCCGCAGCGTGACCGGCACGCTTTCACGCGCGTCAGCGGCCAGGGTGGCCCAGGGCAGGTAGCTGCTGACCGGCTCGTCCAGCCGCAGGCGCCCTTCCTCCCACTGCTGCATGACCGCTACGGCTGTGAACAGCTTGGAGATCGAGCAGATCGAATAGATCGTGTCGCCACTGGCCGGCACGCGCTGCTGCCGGTCGATCGTGCCGAAGCCCTGCGACCAGACGGTCTGCTCGCCCCGCACCACAGCTACCGAGATCGCCGGAATCCGCGCATAGCGGCGCTGGGTTTCGATCCATAGCCCGCCCAGAGACATCGCTTCAGCCAGCGCCGCTCGCTGGCGGGACGCTTCCGCTTCTTCTGCCTCGGCCTGCTCCACGCCGACCCCGGCGTGGGTGTCAGCCCGCGCGGGCAGCACCGGCAGCGCCGCCAAGGCCAGCGCCATTGCGCAACCCTTCAATCGGCCCCCCAATCGGGATGCCATTCCCAGCCTGCTTGTCATCATCGTCCCTCCCTGTCCCGAGATTGTGCCAGCAAGTTGGGCCTTCGCCAAGGCCACCTGCGGGATGCCAGCCTTGCGGTCAGATGCGCCAGTCGATTGTGCCGCGGCCGTGCTGCTCGAGAAAGGCATTGGCGCGGCTGAACGGGCGCGAACCGAAAAAGCCGCGATAGGCAGACAACGGGCTTGGATGCGGACTGCGAATGACCAGATGCCGCCCGCCATCCTCGATTTCCGGCACCCGCGCAGCCTTGGCCTGGGCGTGGCTGCCCCACAGGATGAAGACGCATGGCGCGCTGCCCTGCGCAACCACCCGCACGCAGGCATCGGTGATCGCCTCCCAGCCCTTGCCGGCGTGGCTCGCGGCCTTGTGCGCCTCCACCGTCAGGGTAGCGTTGAGCAGCAACACGCCCTGCCGGGCCCATCCGCTCAGGTCACCGTGCCCAGGGCGCGGCAAGCCGAGGTCGCTCTCCAGCTCCTTGTAGATATTGGCGAGCGACGGCGGCACGGCCGCCCCGCGCGGAACCGAGAAGCTGAGTCCCATTGCCTGCCCCGGGCCGTGGTACGGGTCCTGCCCCAGGATCACCACCCGCACCGCTTCAGGCGGCGTTGCGGCGAGCGCCGCCAGCCGCTGGCCGCGCGGCGGGAAGACCAGCTTGCCCGATTGCTCTTCTGCCTTCAGCCACCCGCCCAGGCGGCGGGCCTCGGGCGTGACGAGCACAGGGCCGAGCGCGTCGCGCCAGGATGGAGGAAGGGCATCGCTCATCCCGCGCCGATACCAGCGCGCCTGCCGCCGGGCCAGCGGGCCTTCCCTCCCATCCCCAATGCGCCTAAGGGCTGGGGCCTATGGCTGTACATTTCCACGAAGAAGATTTGCCCGAAGGCGTGCTCGCACCCGGCCCGGTGGCGGTCGATACCGAAACAATGGGTCTGGTCACCGCGCGCGACCGGCTGTGTCTGGTCCAGATCAGCGACGGCAAGGGCGACGAGCACCTCGTCCGCTTCCGTGTCGGGAGCGACTATGCCGCGCCCAACCTGCGGGCCGTGCTGGCCGATCCGGCCCGGCTCAAACTGTTCCACTTCGCCCGGTTCGACCTGGCCGCGATCGAGCATTATCTCGGCATCACCGCCGCGCCGGTATTCTGCACCAAGATCGCCAGCAAGCTGACCCGCACCTATACCGACCGGCACGGGCTCAAGAACCTGGTCGAGGAACTGCTGGGCGAAAGCATTTCCAAGCAGCAGCAGTCCAGCGACTGGGGCGCGCCCGTGATCAACGAAGCACAGCGCGACTATGCTGCCAGCGACGTGCGCTTCCTCCACCGGATGCACGCCATCCTGGTGGAGCGGCTGGCACGCGAAGGGCGCACGGAGCTTGCCCAGGCGGCATTCGATTTCCTGCCTACCCGGGCCCGGCTCGATCTGGCCGGATGGGCCGAGCAGGATATCTTCAGCCACATGTAAGGATGAGGCAGGCAGGACTAGGGCTGGCAAAGCAAGGCAATGGTGATCGAGGATCATGTCGAGACCGAGCAGGCACGGGCGCTGCGCAGTGCGCGGCAGCACATGGCCGCGCCCGGCGGGCGCCATGATCGGCTGATTGCCTTTCTCGCCCGTGCCCTGCCGATGGGCGTGGGCGTGCTGGCGGCGCTGATGATCATCACCCCGCTGAGCCCGCGCGGCGAGGTGAGCTTCCTGCTCGACCGCAACAAGGTGGCGGTCATCGACGAGCGCCTCGCCGTCGCCAACGCCATGTATCGCGGGCAGGATGACCAGGGACGACCCTTTTCCCTGCAGGCGGGGCAGGCGGTCCAGCGATCGAGCAGCGAGGGGGTTGTCCGGATGTATGACCTCATCGCGCGGATCTTGCTGGCGGAAGGGCCCGCCAGGCTCTCGGCCGAATCGGGCGCCTACACGATCGAAAGCGAGGTCATGCGGGTGTTCGGGCCAGTGCGCCTGACCGCCGCCGACGGTTACCGCATGGTCGCCCGCGATGTCTCGATCGACCTGAGGTCGAAGCGCATGACGGGCGATGGCGGTGTCGAGGGCGAAATCCCGGCGGGCACCTTTTCCGCCGACCGCTTGGCCGCAGACCTGTCGGAACGAACCATCACGCTTGACGGCAATGCGCGGCTGCGCATGGTGCCGGGGCAACTGAGGATGCCGCAATGAACACGCACTGGAAGCACGCGCCCCGCTGGGCACTGGCCGGTTTTGCCGGGGGGCTGGCCCTGTTTGCCGGGATGCAGGCGGGTGCGCAGGCGATCGCCGGGCACAATTCCAACGCACCTGTATCCTATGCGGCTGACCGGATCGAGTTGCAGGACCGGCAGAACCGCGTGGTCCTGTCCGGCAGCGTCGATATTCAGCAGGCCGGCCTGCGCGTTCGCTCGGCGCGGACGATCGTCAACTATTCGGATGCCGGCTCGCTCGGCATCCAGCGGATTACGGCCACCGGCGGAGTCCAGGTCACCCGGGCCGATGAGGCCGCCAGCGGCGACGTGGCCGTTTACGACTTCAACCGGCGGATCATCACCATGGCGGGCAATGTCCGCCTGCGCCGCGGCGGTGATACGCTCAACGGCGGGCGGCTGGTGATCGACCTGAGGACCGGGATTTCCAGCGTGGACGGGCGCGCTTCGGGCTCGTCCGGTGTGACCGGCGAGGGGCCAGGCTCCAGCAGCGGGCGTGTATCGGGCACCTTCCGGGTCCCGCAGGACTGAGTTTGCAGTTTCGGCCGAACGGTCATCGATGGTTCATCGCATACCGGCGATGATATCATCATGGCGGGCCGATTCATCTCCGGGTGATACTGACCGCTTGCAGACAGGAGGCTGACCGATGAAGTTCTTGATGCCGTTCGCCGCTCTTGCCGTGCTGGCCATGCCCGCCTCGGCGGAAGAAGCGCCAGCTCCGAGCAAGGGCGAGATCAAACTTGCGAAAATGCTCGAAGGCCGCGTTGCAGGTGAGCCGGAACGCTGCATCAACACCTTCGGCAGCGGCAACCTGCAGGTCATCGACGGCACCGCGCTGGTCTATCGCCAGGGCAAGACTCTGTGGGTCAATCGCACCCGCAACCCGGACAGCCTGGATGACAACGATTATCTGGTCATCCGCAAGTACGGCAGTTCCGGCCAGCTGTGCAAACTTGACAATGTGACGACGCATGACCGGACCGGCAATTTCTTCACTGGGGTCGTCTTCCTCGAGGACTTCGTGCCGTACCGCAAGGCGGACGGCTGATCCTCAGCCCGCTTCCCCGGCCAGTTCCCGCGCCACTTCCCGCCAGCCGATATCGCGCCGGCAAAATCCGCTTTTGAAATCGATTTTGTCGACGGCGGCATAGGCCGCAGCCTGCGCCTCGGTCACCGTGCTGCCCGTTGCCGTCACGCTGAGGACCCGCCCGCCGCTGGCGACCAACGCACCCTGCTCATCAAGGGCAGTGCCGGCGTGAAAAACCTTCGCCCCGTCCGTCTCGGCTGCATCCAGGTCGATCTGCCCGCCCTTGTCCGGCGTGCCGGGATAGCCGCTCGCTGCCATCACCACGGTCAGCGCGGTCTGGCGTGAGCGCCGGACCGGCGGCTGGCTCGCCAGGGCATTGGTGGCGCAGGCGTACATCAGTTCGCCCAGATCGCTTTCCAGCCGCATCATCAGCACCTGGCATTCGGGATCGCCGAAGCGGCAGTTGTATTCGATCAGCTTGGGGCCCTGGTCGGTCAGCATCAGTCCGGCGAACAGCGCGCCGGAATAGGGGGCGCCTTCTTCCGCCATGGTCCTCACCGTGGGCAGGATGATCCGTTCCAGCACTTCGCCGTGGAGAGTGGGGGTGAGCACCCGCGCCGGGCTGTAGGCGCCCATCCCGCCGGTATTGGGGCCGGTATCACCATCGCCCACCCGCTTGTGATCCTGCGCGCTGCCGAACGGAAGCACGGTTGCGCCGTCGGTCAGGGCAAAGAAGCTCGCTTCCTCGCCCGCCATGAACTCCTCGATCACCACCTCAGCACCCGCGGCACCGAACTGGCCGCCGAACATGTCCGCCAGGGCTGCCTCGGCCTCCTCGCGCGTGTCAGCGATGACCACGCCCTTGCCCGCAGCCAGCCCGTCGGCCTTGAGAACATAGGGGGGCGCAAAACCGCCCAGCGCGCGGCGGGCCTCTTCGAGCGAGGCGGTGCGGACATACCCGGCCGTGGGGATGCCGGCCCGCTGGCACAGGTCCTTGGTGAAGCCCTTGCTTCCTTCCAGCTGCGCCGCAGCGCGGGAAGGACCGAACACGGCAATGCCTTCGCCGCGGAGCGAATCGGCCAGCCCGTCCACCAGCGGCGCTTCCGGCCCGACCACGACCAGGCCGATCCGGTGCTCTTCGCAGAAGGCAATCACACCGCCATGGTCGGTCACATCAAGCGCCACGCACGTTGCATGGTCCGCGATCCCGGGGTTGCCCGGGGCAGCATAGAGCTTATCCTCAGTGCCAGCCAGCAGGCGGGATTGCGCCAGCTTCCACGCCAGCGCATGTTCGCGCCCGCCCGAGCCCAGCAGAAGGATGTTCATGGCCGCTTCCGATTCCGATGACGTCGACAGTGGCGGGCTGGTAGCGCGCGCGCGGCAAGGGGACAATGCCGCGCCGCTTACCGTCACCGAGCTATCGCAGAAGTTGAAGCGCACGGTGGAAGACCGGTTCGGTTTCGTGCGCCTGCGCGGCGAGCTGTCAGGCGTGAAGCGGGCGGCTTCGGGCCACCTCTACTGCTGCCTGAAAGACGAAAACGCGGTGCTCGACGGGGTAATGTGGCGCGGCGGGGCGCAGCGGCTCTCGTTCCTGCCCGAAGACGGGATCGAAGTGGTCGCCAGTGGCAAGCTGACGACCTATCCGGGCCGGTCGAAATACCAGATCGTGATCGAAACGATGGAAATCGCGGGCGAAGGCGCGCTGCTGGCGCTGCTGGAGAAGACCCGCCAGCGGCTCGGCGCCGAAGGGCTGTTCGACGAATCCCGCAAGCGCGCCCTGCCTTTCCTGCCGCGCGTGATCGGCGTGGTGACCAGCCCGACCGGCGCGGTCATCCGCGATATCCTCCACCGGCTCGCCGACCGGTTTCCCAGCCACGTGCTGGTCTGGCCGGTGCTGGTCCAGGGGCAGGGTGCCGCCGAACAGGTCGCTGCGGCCGTGCGCGGCTTCGGCGCGATACCCGAGGGCGGCCCCGAACTCGGTGGCGTGCCGCGCCCCGACCTGCTGATCGTCGCACGCGGGGGCGGCTCGATCGAGGACCTGTGGAGCTTCAACGAGGAAGCAGTGGTGCGCGCGGTCGCCGCATCACCGATCCCGGTCATCAGCGCGGTCGGGCACGAGACCGACACCACGCTCTGCGATTTCGCCGCTGACCGGCGCGCGCCCACACCCACAGCGGCCGCCGAAATGGCGGTTCCGGTCCGGGCGGAACTGGCCGCCACCCTGGCTGACTTCCGCGCTCGCCAGCAGCGCGCGATCCTGCGCCCGGTCCAGCTGGGGCGCGAGCGGCTGGAGGTGCGGGCCCGGCGATTGCCCGCACCGCAGGCGCTGCTGCAACCGCAAGCCCAGCGGCTCGATGATCTGTCCGAGCGCCTGCGCCGCGCGCTGGGCGACCGGGCAGCGCGCGGGCGCGAGCGGCTCGGCGCGCTGCGGCTGGCGCCTGCCACGCTGGAACGGGCGGCCCGCGACGCGCGCGACGCGCTTGCCCGTGTTCGCCTGGCACCTGCCCTGCTGACCCAGCGCCTTGGCCGGGATGCTGAGCGGCTTGGGGGAACCGGACGTCTGCTTGCCTCGCTTGATCCCACGGCCCCGATCAAGCGCGGCTTCGTGCTGGTGCGCGATAGCGAGGGCAGGCTGGTGCGCGATCGGGCCACCGCCGCCGCACAAGCCCGGCTGGAGCTTGCCTTTGCCGATGGCGCGCTGGCTGTCATGCCAGCCGATTCGCCATCGGGTTCAGGCCCGGTCAAACCGGCATCTGCGAAGACGGTACCGGTCAGGGCAAAGCGGAAACCGGAAGGCACCCCGCCACGGCAGGATGATTTGTTCGGCTGAACCGGCTCTGCTAGGAACGCAGGATGTTGATGAATCGAGGCAATAGCGAGGCGAAGTTGCACTACGGACCGAGCGGGTTCCGGGTGCTGCGCCATGGGCAACACGTCCGCTGCGCAGTCAGCGGCGCGGTTATTCCGCTGGAAGAGCTGCGCTATTGGTCAGTCGACCGGCAGGAAGCCTATGCCACGCCCGAAATCGCCACCCGGCGGTTTCTCGAAAGCTGATGGCGACGCGCGCATTTCCCGCCTTGCTGTTGCTTGCCGCGCTGGTCGGATGCGGCAGCGCCCGCAGCGAAACCTCCGTGGTCCCCGCCAGTGAAACGCCAGCAGGCCTGACCAAACCGGCCTTTCCTGACCGGCCTGCCCCCGGGTTCACCCGGCTCGATGGGGAGCGCACCCAGGGCGGCTGGTTGCGCGGCATCGCGCCGGCCGGAACGGTCGAG
>NCJP01000052.1 GCA_002278985.1 Erythrobacter sp. 34-65-8 | reverse complement strand
GGATCGAGGATCCGGACTTCGATCTTGAATACCATGTGCGCCATGTCGCGCTGCCCAAGCCGGGCGACTGGCGGCAGCTGTGCATCCAGGCGGCGCGGATCTTTGCCCGTCCGCTCGACCTCACACGGCCGCCGTGGGAATTTACCGTGGTCGAAGGGCTCGACAACGTGCCCGGTGTCGCCCCCGGCAGCTTCGCCATGGTGACCAAGGTCCACCACGCCGCGATCGACGGGATGAGCGGGATCGACCTGATGGAGGCGATGCACACGCTTGCCCCGGATGCGCCGCCGCCGGACAAGCCCGACAAGTGGAAGCCGGGCAAGGTCCCGTCTCCGGTCGAGCTGCTGGGCAAGAGCTACGTCAACGCGCTGCTCAACCCGATGAAACAGCTGGAGGTGGCGGCCAGGGCCGCGCCGGGGCTGGCCAAGGTCGTTTCCGGACTGGTGAAGAAGGAATTCAGCCTGTCGGGCGAAATGGTCGCCCCCAAGACCCGGTTCAACAAGGCCATTTCGCCCAATCGGGTGGTCGAAGGGCGCAGTCTGCCGCTGGCTGACGTCAAGGCGATCCGTGCTCTGGCGCCGGGGGCCAAGGTCAACGACGTGTTCCTTGCCGTGATTGGCGGTGCGCTGCGCAAATACCTGCTCAAGCATGATGATCTGCCCAAGAAGACTCTGACTGCCATGGCCCCGATCTCGGTCCGCTCGTCGAACGAAAAGGGCGACATGGGCAACCAGGTCGCGGCAATGATCGCCCCGCTCGGCACGCACATCGCTGACCCGGTCGAGCGGCTGCGTTATGTCCACAGGAAAACCAACAATTCCAAGGCGATGACAGACGCGCTCGGTGCGCGCAACATGACCGAGATGAGCAAGGCCAGCCCGGCGCTGTTCATGGCGCTGGGCGCGCAGCTCTATACGCGGCTGGGCCTCGCCAATCGCGGGGTGGGGCCGGTATTTTCGACCGTGGTGACCAATGTGCCCGGCCCGCCGGTGCCGATCTATTCCAGCGGTGCGCGGCTCGAAAGCATGATGGGGCTGCTGTGCCTGACCGACGGCCTCGGCCTTGGCCACGTGGTGCAGAGCTATTGCAGCGAGGCGACCATCGCCTTCACCGCCTGCCGCAAGGCCATGCCCGATCCGGAATTCTACGCCCAATGCATCGAGGACAGCTTTGCCGAGCTGCGCGATGCAGCCAAGGCACCTGCTGAAGCGCCAGCTCCGGCGACGGCCGGTGCTAAGGCGAAAGCAACGAAAAAGACGCCCGCGCGTTCGAAGCGGGCCACACCGAAAAGCAGGAAGGAAAACAGCAAGCCATGACCACCGCCACTCTGAAGAGGGGCGATACGGCCCGTCCGCCGCATCGCCTGCTGACTCTGGCCGAGCCGGGCCGGGCCATGGGCGAGCTGGCCAGTTTCTATGCCTTGCGTCCGCTGCTGCGAACCTTGCCCAAGGGCGATGGCCACGGCGTGATGGTGCTGCCTGGCTTCATGGCCTCCGACCGTTCGACCGCGCCCTTGCGTTCGCTGCTCGACGATCTGGGCTATACTTCGGAAGGCTGGGGCCTGGGCCGCAACGTCAAGGTCGACAACGCGCGCATCGCGGCGATGGCGGACCGGGTCGAGCGGCTGGCCGACCGGACCGGCCGCAAGGTCTCACTGGTCGGCTGGAGCCTGGGCGGCGTATTCGCGCGCGAACTGGCCAAGCAGGCGCCGGACAAGGTGCGGCTGGTGATCTCGCTCGGTAGTCCGATCAGCGATGACCGCAACCATACCAACGCCCGCCGCCTGTTCGAATGGCTCAATGGCCACGAGCCGGAGCCGATGCAGGGCGGCCGTTTCCGCGATCTGGGCGAAGCGCCGCCGGTGCCGACCACCTCGATCCTGACCCGCACCGATGGCGTGGTCCACTGGCGCGGTTCGGTGCAGGAGCAGGGCAAGCAGACCGAGAACATCGAGGTGATCGCCAGCCATTGCGGCCTTGGGGTCAACCCGGCAGCGATTTACGCGATTGCTGACCGGCTGGCGCAGAAGGAAGGCGCGTGGAAGCCATTTGCCCCGTCAGGTCTGGCCCGGCTGGTCTTCCCCCGCCGGTCCTACACCTGAGCGCACTTGCCTTGTCGTCGCATCACCTGATCGATCCAGAGCTCCTGCCGCTGCTGGAGCTTATGCCGACGCGCAGCTTCGGGATGGAGCACATTCCGCAGCTGCGGGAGATGTCGGAAGGGCGTTTTGCCTTCCTCGATGCGCCGCCGCTTTCGCCGCACAAGGTGACCATCGCCGGGCCGGGCGGGGAGCTCGATCTTTACCTCTACGATCCCCATCCGCGCCGCGCAGGGCGGGGGGCCTTGCTGCATGTCCACGGCGGCGGGATGATCATGGGTTCGGCCCGCACCATGCAGCACGGCCCTTCGGCAATCGCAGCGGCGACCGGCACACTGGTGGCATCGGTCGAATACCGGCTGGCGCCGGAGCATCCGTTTCCCGCGCCGCAGGAGGATTGTCTCGCTGCGCTGCACTGGCTTGCCGGTGCGGCTGAGGAATGGGCGTTCGACCCGGCAAAAATGGCGGTAATCGGCGAAAGCGCCGGGGGAGGACTGGCCGCTGCCGTTGCCCTGATGGCGCGTGATCAGGGCGGGCCGGCACTGGCGGCGCAGTTTCTCACTTACCCGATGCTTGACCACCGCACCGGTTCGCCGGGCTGCCGCTATGCCAACCCGATCACCGGCGAGTTCATCTGGACGCGGGAAGCCAACCAGGTCGGGTGGGCCGCGCTGCGGGGCGATTACCGGGCGGACGATCACCGCAAAGGCTGGTTTTCGCCCACGCTGGCTGATGACCTCGCCGGCCTGCCGCCAACCTGGATCGGGACCGGCAGCCTCGACCTGTTCTTCGACGAGAATCTCGATTTCGCCCGCCGCCTGACTGCTGCGGGCGTTCCGGTTGAGGTGCACAGCTACCCCGGCGCGATCCATGCGTTCAACGCGGTCGCGGGAGCACGGCTGACCCAGGCTTACGCCCGCGACCTGATGGGTGCCATCACGCGCTGGCTCTAGCGGCGCGCGCGGCGCATCATCCCTTCCTGGGCCACGCTGGCGACCAGTTCACCGGCGCGGTTGAAGATCCGGCCCAGATTCATGCCGCGCCCGCCGCCGCTCCACGGGCTTTCGGTGGCATAGAGCAGCCATTCGTCAGCGCGGGCCGGGCGGTGGAACCAGATCGCATGGTCAAGGCTCGCACCCTTGAGCTCGTTCCGCGCCCAGCTCAGGCCGTGCGGCAGGGCGCTGGTGCCGAGCAGGGTATAATCGCTGGCATAGGCAATCACCGCGCGGTGCAGCGCCGGATCGTCCGGCAGCGGCGCCACTGCGCGGAACCAGCTGCGCGCGTGGGGCGGCTTGGGATCGGCATTCATCCAGGGGGCTTGTCGACCGTGCGCATCTCGATCGGCCGGGGCCGCAGCATGAGCGCGCGCTGGACCTCTGACACCTCACCCATCTCGGCAATAAAGCGGCGGCGCTGCTCCATGTCCGAGGGCAGGTCTTCGGGCGGACGAACATCGGGCATGGTATAATCGTCGTGCGACAGGCCGTCCTCAGGCAGCTGGAAGCTGGCGGTCAGGTTGAGGATCGGGACCTGCGTGTTATTCTCGCCCGGCTGGCTCGCCACCACCCGGCGGTTGGCGAAACTGCGCCCGTCGAAATCGGCCTCGACCCGATAGGAAATCGCCGGCCCTTCGCGCCCGCCACGCAGGAAATAGGCGTGGAGCGAGTGGGCGACCATGCCCTCCGGCGCGGTGGCCTGGGCCGCCTGCAGCGCCTGCGCAATCACCTGGCCGCCGAACACCCGGCCCACACCGTCCTTCTGCGGGAGCCCGGTGTAGTGGCCCGCGCCATCATTCTGCACGGTCAGCAGGCGGACCAGCCCACTGACCAGCCGCTGGGGATCGATTTCGTCATTCATGCCGCGCGCCTTGGAACGCGCGGACGTGGGCGTCAACCAGCCAGACCGAGTTTGCGCAGGGCGCGCAGGGCATAGGCCTTGGGCTTGTTGGTCGCAGGCCAGCGGCCGGGGGCGGCGGGTGTCAGCCCGGCCTTGCGCAGGACACGGTTGAACCCGCGCGCATCGGCTTCGGCGAACGACCAGTCGCTGCGCCAGGTGATCGACAGCGAGATCGAGCTGTCCGGCCCGACCCGCACGAAATGCGGCGCCATGACGGGCACATAGACCGCTTCCCCGGGGCCGAGCGGAAATTCGCTTGCGCCTTCCATCAGGTCGTCCTGCCAGCGCAGCTCGCGCGGGCCGCCGCTGTGGTAGCTTTCATGGACCGCGTCAGGCGCAAAGCGCGGCTCGCCGGCCGGGAACTGGGTCATCACCTTGCTGCCCACCAGCTGGAGCAGGATGTTGTGTTCCGGGTCGAAATGATAGGGGGTTACGGCATTGGGGCTGGAGATGAACACGAACCCCTGGGGCCGCAGCATGGCCCCGGTGCGGGCCTCGATGGCGGGCCGCAGCTCTTCCAGCAGATTGAGCAGGAGTGTGCGATATTCGGGAACCTGTTCCACGTTCTTGAGCACCGCCCAGCTGTTGCTGGTGGCAATGTGGCGGATCGTCTCCTCGATCGACAGCCCGGTGGGTGCAGGCTTCCCATCGATCCCGACCGGCAGGTCGCCCCGGTTGTATTCGATCGAGCTGTCCGGCAGGCGCCCCGCAAGTGCCGCCAGCGCGTCCAGGTTCATCAGCGCGTTTTCGCCCAGACGATGCCGCAGCAGGTGCGGCGTTTCGGGATAGTTGGTGGCGAAGTGGGTGCGCTGCGGCGGGGGGAACACGGCGGTGGCGGCTGCCTCCGTCGGGATGGCGATATGCTGTTCGATGCCCACGATCAGAACTCCTGCAGGGGCGAGCCGCCTTCGGCCCGGAAAATTCGCGCCGCCAGCGCGCGGCGGGCCGGTCCGCCGATTGCGATGGACAGGCGCGTGATGGTGCGTTTCTCGCGCCATATGCGCTCGATCATGGGATGGTCGGCGGCGGCACAGCTGTCGGCCCAGGCAACGCCCTCTCGCGCCAGCAGGTCGAGGTTCTCGCGCTGGAGCAGCACTCCGGGGGAAAACCGGGCATAGTCCTCGTCATAGGTCGTCTTGAACGAGAAGGCGCCGGGCGGGCTGAGGAAATTGGCCAGCATGGCAATCGGGCGGCCGTCGAGCCGCAGGGTCAGCCGCTCGAGCTTCCCGGCGCTGGCCGCGCCTGAAAGCGCCTCGGTGAACAGGGCCGCATTGGCCGGATGCTGCGACAGCGCGCTGCCATCCTTGCCTTTCCAGCCGCGTGCCTCAAGCGCCAGATAGTCTGCAATCCACGGGCCGATCTCGGCAGGGCAGTCCTGCCGTTCGAAGGTTAGCGCGCCCAGTTCGGCCAGCCGGTTGTGCTGGCGGCGCAATTCCTTGCGTTTCTTGGCCGACATCGCGGCCGCGAAGTACTCCTCCGGCGCGAGAGGGGAGCGGAGCAGGGCGCGGTCTTCCTGCTGCACCACGGCGGCCGGGCGGCCCGCGCTGTCCATGACCTCGCGCAGGGCGGCCATGACATTGCCGTCAGCCGGGATGTGGCTCAGGTGGTAGAACAGCGCGCTGGCCGCGTTGGTATCCATCCATCCGAGGACAGCGTGCCAGAAAGGCTGCTCGAAGCCCCGCCGCACCAGCGGTGTGCCGCAGAAGGCATTGTCATGAAGCCAGGTGGCGACATGGAGCAGGGGATATCGGTAGTAGGCCAGGCGGCGCCGGATCGGCAGCAGGCCGACCAGTTCCCCGTGCGTCTCGACACAGAGCAGGCCAGCGCCCTGCCGCGCGCCGATATGGCGCAGGCCGGGCGCGAGGAACCAGCGTTCGAAGAAGGGGTTGGGGACGCTCGCATCAAACGCCAGCGAATCCCACGCGGGCGGCGAAGGCCAGGCCGCCGGATCGCTGGCGCGGGCCAGCCTGACCGAGGGAAGCGGTGCCTCCACACGGGTTGCCAGGCCAGGATCGATCCGCTGCTGTTCCACCCGTTAACCTTCGCCTGCCCGCAAATACGGGGCCTGAGGCTGCGGGATAGGGGCAAGAAACTTAGGAAGGTTTAACGGCTTGCCATGGCCGCAAGGGTCGGGAGGACAAGAAGAAACCCCGCCCGGAGCGAACTCCGGACGGGGCCTTAATCCTTCCGCAACAGCGGAGCGGTTTACACGCCGCGCTAGCCGGCTGCGAGCGCCGCGAGCAGCAGCAGCGCGACGATGTTGGTGATCTTGATCATCGGGTTCACGGCCGGACCCGCAGTATCCTTGTAGGGATCGCCCACGGTGTCACCGGTAACCGCAGCCTTGTGGGCTTCGGAGCCCTTGCCGCCGTGGTTGCCGTCTTCGATGTACTTCTTGGCGTTGTCCCATGCGCCGCCACCGGCGGTCATCGAGATGGCGACGAACAGGCCGCCCACGATCACGCCGAGCAGCAGTGCGCCGAGCGCCGCAAAGCCTTCGTTCTGGCCGGCAATCGCGGTGATCACGAAGTAGACCACGATCGGGGCCAGCACCGGCAGGAGCGAAGGAATGATCATTTCCTTGATCGCTGCCTTGGTGACCAGGTCGACGGTGCGGGCATAGTCCGGGCGGCTGGTCCCGGCCATGATGCCGGGGTCGGCCGCGAACTGTTCGCGCACGTCCTTGACCACGTCACCCGCCGCACGGCCAACCGCTGTCATGCCCATCGAGCCGAACAGGAAGGGCAGCAGTGCGCCGAGCAGCAGGCCGACGATCACATAGGGGTTTTCGAGGCTGAAGTTCACCTGCGCATCAGGGAAATATTCCCTGAGGTCGGCGGTGTAGGCGGCGAACAGGACCAGCGCGGCAAGACCGGCCGAACCGATGGCATAGCCCTTGGTCACGGCCTTGGTGGTGTTGCCGACTGCATCGAGCAGGTCGGTCTTTTCGCGCACGCTGTCATCGAGGCCGGCCATTTCGGCAATGCCGCCGGCGTTGTCGGTGACAGGGCCATAGGCGTCGAGCGCGACGACCATCCCGGCAAGCGCCAGCATGGCGGTGGCCGCATAGGCAATGCCCATCAGGCCAGCCAGCTGGAACGCGATCACGATACCGGTCACGATCACCAAAGTCGGCAGCGCGGTCGCCTCGAGGCTGATCGCGAGGCCCTGGATCACGTTGGTGCCGTGGCCGGTTTCCGATGCCTTGGCGATCGAACGGACCGGGCGGTAGGCAGTGCCGGTGTAGTACTCGGTGATCCAGATGATCAAGCCGGTGATGACCAGGCCCAGCAGCGAACACCAGAACAGGTCCATGCCGGTGAAGGCGGTGGTGCCGTCGGTGCCGCCGATCACGGCGTTCATGTCGCCCAGTGCATATTGGGTGACGAGGTAGATCAGCGGAACCGAGAGAACCGCGGTGACAAGGAAGCCCTTGTACATCGCGCCCATCACGTTCGTGCCGCCACCCAGGCGGACGAAGTAGGTCCCGATGATGCTGGTGACGATGCAGGCACCGCCGATCAGCAGGGGCAGGGCCATCAGCGGCAGCAGCAGGTCGCCGGCCGAGGTGAGCAGCAGCGCGGTCAGCACCATGGTGGCACCGACAGTCACGACGTAGGTATCGAACAGGTCAGCGGCCATGCCGGCGCAGTCACCCACGTTGTCGCCCACGTTGTCGGCAATCACGGCCGGGTTGCGCGGATCGTCTTCCGGGATACCGGCCTCGACCTTGCCGACCAGGTCGGCGCCGACGTCGGCAGCCTTGGTGAAGATGCCGCCGCCGAGACGTGCGAAGATCGAAATCAGCGAGGCACCGAAGGCCAGTGCCACCAGCGCATCGATCACTACGCGGCTGTTGGGGGCCTGCCCCATCGGGCCGATCAGGACATAGAAGAACACCGCAATCGCCAGCAGGGCAAGGCCGGCCACCAGCATCCCGGTGATCGCCCCAGCGCGGAAAGCAAGGGTCAGGCCCTGCTGCAAGCCCTGGCTGGCAGCCTGGGCAGTGCGGACGTTGGCGCGGACCGAGATGTTCATCCCGATATAGCCCGCCACGCCCGAGAGCACGGCGCCGATCACGAAGCCGACCGCCGAGGTCCAGCCGAGGAACACGCCGACCAGCACGGCGACAACCACGCCGACAATGCCGATGGTGGTGTACTGGCGGTTGAGGTAGGCCTGCGCGCCTTCCTGGATGGCGCCGGCGATTTCCTGCATTCTTGCGTTGCCGGGGCTCGCGCTGAGTACCTGGCGGCTGGTGATGAAGCCGTAGAGCACGGCGAGCATTCCCAGCCCGATTGCGATGATGACGAGATTCACGATCTTCCCCCTGAAGAAATGGTTATTCCGGCCCGCTGCTTGCGGGTCCGGCTATTCGGGTGCGCTGGCTATATAAGAGGCAACGACGGGCGCAAGCCCCGAGTCGCGGCCATCCGCTGTTTCGCTAGCGCGGGCAGGCTTGCATTCGGCGGGAGGGGCGGCCACATCGCCTCTCATGACAGATACTGCCATGTCCG
Source organism: Erythrobacter sp. 34-65-8 (assembly GCA_002278985.1). Taxonomy (GTDB): domain Bacteria; phylum Pseudomonadota; class Alphaproteobacteria; order Sphingomonadales; family Sphingomonadaceae; genus 34-65-8. Next base: position 206 of record NCJP01000052.1, on the reverse strand, counting down.
ACGCCGTCCAGCCGCCGCTCAAGGCCGGGATCATTCCGGTCACCCCCCTGCAGCAGAACTGCACCCTGCTGTGGTGCACGAAAACGATGAAGGGCGCGCTGGTCGATCCGGGCGGCGATCTCGACAAGCTCAAGGCGGCGGTGGCCAAGGTCGGCGTCACGCTGGATCAGGGCCTCAAGCGCATGTACGAGCGCATGCCGACCGCC
>NCJP01000051.1 GCA_002278985.1 Erythrobacter sp. 34-65-8 | reverse complement strand
GGCCCCGGTCTATCTGGTGCTGGGCCTGATCTGGCTGCTGCCCCTGCGCCGCTTCCTGATCTGGATGGAAACCGGCCGCACCCGGTAGCGCTGTTGCCCACAGGGCCGCTGGGGGTTAGCCTGCCTGACAAAGGGGCAGGACGATGGCGAAACGGATTGGACTGGCACTGCTCGCCCTGATCGGGCTGCTGGCGCTGGTTGCCTTGCTGGCTCAGCGCCAGATCGGCGAATGGCTGTTCGAGCGGGCGGTCAGTTCGACCGTCGGAGTCGACCGGAGTTCGGATCTTCCGGACGGGCTCCACGCATATGTCTGCGGCAGCGGCTCGCCCATGCCCGACGCCGACCGCGCCGGTCCGTGTATTGCCGTGCTGGCCGGCGAGCGGGGCTTCATGTTCGACGCCGGTTCCGGCTCGATCCGCAAGCTCGGGCGGATGGGCTTCCCGATGGACCGGCTCGATGCCGCCTTCCTGACCCACCTCCATTCCGACCACTTCGACGGTCTGGGCGAGCTGATGCTCCAGGCATGGATGGCGGGCGGGCGCGGCTCGCCGCTGCCGATCTACGGACCGGAAGGGACCGAGCGCGTCGTCGCGGGGTTTGTGGAGGCCTATACCATCGACCGGGGGTTCCGCATCGCCCACCATGGCGAGGCCGTGGCGCGCCCGGGCGGGTTCGGCGGAGAAGCGCGGACGATCAGACTGGCTGGCTCCGGCAGGCGCGGAACGGTCGTCTACGAGGGCGACGGCGTGACCATTCGCGCCTTGCCCGTGGATCATGCACCGGTTGACCGGGCTGTCGCTTACCGGATCGATTATGGCGGCCGCAGCCTGGTCATCAGCGGCGATACCGTGCGATCACCTCAGCTGGCCCGCTTTGCGCGGGGCGCCGATGTTCTCTTTCACGAAGCGCTCAATCCCGGGATGGTCGGCCGGATCGGCCAACAGCTGGCTGAAAGAGGCGATGCCGACGGAGCCAAGATCATGGCCGATATTCCCGATTACCACACATCGCCCGAAGATGCGGCGCGGGTGGCCCGCGATGCGGGGGTTAGGCACCTGGTTCTTTATCACCTGGTGCCGGCCCCGCCGGTCAAGCTGATGGAACGGGTGTTCCTGGGGGAAGCGACCAAGCGGTTCGATGCGATCAACATCGCTTATGACGGGATGCGCGTCAGCCTGCCTGCTGGCACGCGGGACATTGCGCTTTCCGATCAGCTGTAACGGTGCAGTTCCCAAGTGGCGCGAGTGACGGGGCTCGAACCCGCGACCTCCGGCGTGACAGGCCGGCGCTCTAACCAACTGAGCTACACCCGCATGAAAACTTGGCTTCAAGGGGGGCGAAGCGCCGCTTGGGAGCGCCGCCACTAAGGCAGGTGTGCAGGGCTGTCAATGGCCCGCCTGCGCAATTTTCGAACACATTTTCCAGGGCCCTGACCGGCCGCCCGGCAACCGCGCATTAACCTTATTTTCGCCTCTGCCTGTCACACGGCCTGCGATAGCCAGCCATGGTTGTGACGGGGGCGACATGAAGAAAATCCTGCTGACTCTGGCGGCGGCATCGCTCGCCGCCGGTGCAACCGCCGCGCAGCCAGGCGTGGAAATTTCGCGCGCCGTGTTCATCGAGCGCAAGGCAGCGGTGGCACCGGGGCGGATGGCGCTGTCACTCGAACCGGCGACCACGCTCAAGCGCGGCGACGTCGTTGTCCTGATGCTCGAATGGACCGCACCGGGAAGGCCGGATGCCTTCGTCGTGTCGAGCCGGGTCCCGCGCGACCTCGCGTTCCGGCGCAGCGGCGGCATGAACCCGCAGGTTTCAACCGACGGCGGAAAAAGCTGGGGCGAACTCGGAACGCTGCGGATCGGCCAGCGCAAGGCCACGCCGGAAGATGTGACCCACCTGCGCTGGCACGTCAGCGATACCGAGGCCGCGCTGGGCCGCGGCACCATGACCTACAGCGCGATCGTGCGCTGAACCTCTAGTCCGCCAGCAGCAACACCGGCGCTTCGATCAGGCGCTTCACTTCCTGCAAAAAGCTCGCGGCATCGTGGCCATCGACCACGCGGTGGTCACAGCTGATGGAAATGTTCATCAGCTTGCGCTTCTCGATCCGCTCGCCGCCCATACCGTCGGGCACGAACATGGGGCGTTCAATGATTCTGTTGGGTCCGATGATCGCCACCTCAGGGCGGTTGATGACCGGCGTGGTCGCCACCCCGCCCAGTGGCCCGAGCGAGGTAATCGTCAGGGTCGAACCGCTCAGCTCCTCGCTGGTCGCCTTGCCGCTGCGCGCGGCCTCGGCCAGGCGGCCAATCTCGTTGGCCAGCTGCCACAGGTTGCGGGCCTGCGCTTCGCGGATGACGGGCACCATCAGCCCGCCGCCGGTCTGCGCCGCCATGCCCAGGTGCACGGCGCCATAGCGGGTGACCACGCCCGCCTCGTCATCATAACGGGCATTGATCATCGGAAATTTCGGCACGGCCTTGCAGATCGCGGCGATCAGCAGCGGCAGCACCGTCAGTTTCGCCTTACCCCCGCGCGAATCGTTGAGCTGGGCGCGCAGCCGCTCCAGCTCGGTCACGTCGCATTCCTCGACATAGGAGAAGTGCGGGATGTTGCGTTTGGCCTCGGCCATGTTCTGGGCGATGCGCTTGCGCAGGCCGATCACGCGGATTTGCTCGTCCGCCCGGGCCTTGCCCGAAGGGGCGAACCCGCCGCCGGCATTGTAGGCGAGGAAGGCGTCGAGATCGGCGTGGCGCACGCGGCCATCTTCGGCCGGCTTCACTTCGGCGAGGTCAATCCCCAGGTTACGCGCGCGCTGACGCACGGCGGGGGTGGCGAGGACTTTCTTGCCAAGTCCGGTGGTATCGAGGGCCGGCGAGGCGGGTTTCCCTTCGGGCTCCGTCCGAGGCGTTTCAGTCGCACGAGGTGTCTCGACTTCGCTCGACACGAGCGGGTCCTGCGAGGGCACGTTCATTACGTCCTCCGCATCGGGCGTCTCTGCCTCGATCCGCTCTGCTACGTTGTCCGCAGCCTCTTCTCCCTCGACCTCGATCACCACCAGGGCCGAGCCGATCGCGACCATGTCGCCAACTTCGCCCGCCACTTCCAGCACAGTGCCGGTAACGGGGCTTTCCAGCGGCACGGTGGCCTTGTCCGTCATCATGTCGACGAACTCCTGGTCTTCCTCGATCCGGTCACCCGGCTTGACGTGCCAGGCCACGATTTCGGCCTCGGCGATGCCTTCGCCGATGTCGGGCATGTTGAAGATGAATTTCGCCATGGCGGTCAGTCCTTGAGGAGCTTGTCGATGGCCTCGCCGATGCGGATCGGGCCGGGGAAATAGGCCCATTCGAGGCTGTGGGGATAGGGCGTGTCGAAGCCGGTGACGCGTTCGACCGGGGCTTCGAGATGGTAGAAACACCGCTCCGTCACCAGCGCGGAAAGCTCTGCCCCGAAGCCGGACGTACGGGTCGCCTCGTGCACGATCAGGCAGCGTCCGGTACGTTCGACCGATTGCTCGATCGCTTCGATGTCGAGCGGCACCAGCGTCCGCAGGTCAAGGATATGGGCGTCGACGCCCTTGGCCGCGCAGACCGCTTCAGCCACGTGCACCATGGTGCCATAGGCCAGCACGGTGAGCGCATCACCCTCGGTCACCGTGCGCGCCTTGCCCAGCGGCACGCGGTAATGGCCTTCGGGCACCACGCTGTCCTTGTGCCGCTTCCACGGCTCGACCGGCTTGTCATAGTAGCCGGTGAACGGCCCGTTGTAGATCCGCTTGGGTTCGAAGAAGATTACCGGATCGTTGTCCTCGATCGCGGAAATCAGCAGGCCCTTGGCGTCGTAGGGGTTGGAGGGGATGACCGTCTTGAGACCCGAAACATGGGTGAAGATCGCCTCCGGGCTCTGGCTGTGAGTCTGCCCGCCGAAGATGCCGCCGCCGAACGGGCTGCGCACGGTCAGGGGGGCAATATAGTCGCAGGCCGAGCGGTAACGCAGCCTGGCCGCTTCGGAAATCAGCTGGTCGAGCCCGGGATAGATATAGTCGGCGAACTGGATTTCCGGCACCGGACGAAGGCCGTAAGCCCCCATCCCTACAGCCACGCCAATGATCCCGCATTCGGAAATCGGGGTATCGAACACGCGCGTCTTGCCGTGCTTGGCCTGCAATCCGGCCGTGGCGCGGAACACGCCGCCGAAGTAGCCGACGTCCTCACCCATGACCACCACGTCAGGGTCGCGCGCGAGCATGATGTCGAGCGCCTCGTTGATTGCCTCGATCATGTTGAGGCGGCGCTCGGCCTCTGCCGGTGCGGCGGTATCCGGCGCCTGGGCTTCGGGGGCAGTGCTCACGAGTTGGGCCTCCCTTCGGGAAACTTGATCAGCCGTTCGCGGGTCGCCTGCGCGGCCTGTTCCTTGAGGTGCCATGGCAGTTCCTCGAACACGTCCTCGAACATGGTGCGGAAGGGATGGTGCAGCCCGTGGCCGAGGATGCCGTTCTTCTCCGCCTCGCGGGTTGCCTCCTTGACCCGTTCGGCAGCGGCGAGGTCCATTGCGGCGTGCCGCTCCTCGTCCCATTCGCCCAGGGCGATCAGGTGGTTGCGCAGCCGGGCAATCGGATCACCCAGCGGCCAGTCGATCCCTTCCTGCACGCTGCGGTAGGCGCTCGGATCATCGGAGGTGGAATGGCCCTCGGCACGGTAGGTGAAGTATTCGATCAGGGTCGGCCCGCCATTGGCGCGGGCGCGGTTGGCGGCCCATTGCTGCGCCGCGAACACCGCCAGCGCGTCGTTGCCGTCCACCCGCAGACCAGCCAGGCCATAGCCGAGCGCGCGGGCGGCAAACGTTGTCCGCTCCGCCCCGGCAAACCCGCTGAAGCTGCTGATCGCCCACTGGTTGTTGATAACGTTGAGGATAACCGGTGCATTATAGACCGTGGCAAAGGTGCACGCGCTGTGGAAATCGCCTTCCGCAGTGCTGCCCTCGCCAACCCAGCTTGCGGCAATCCGGCTGTCACCCTTGATCGCGCTGGCCATGGCCCAACCGACCGCCTGCGGGCACTGCGTGGCCAGGTTGCCGCTGATCGAGAAGAAGCTGTGCTCCCGGCTCGAATACATGATCGGCAGCTGGCGGCCCTTCAGCTTGTCACCCTTGTTGGAGTAGATCTGGTTGATCATCTCGACCAGCGGATAGCCGCGCGCGATCAGGATGCCCTGCTGACGGTAGCTGGGGAAGACCATGTCATCGCTCGCCAGCGCCATCCCGGCGGCGACCGAGGTCGCCTCCTCGCCGGTGCACTTCATGTAGAAGCTGGTCTTGCCCTGGCGCTGCCCGCGGAACATCCGTTCGTCGAACGCGCGGACCAGCACCATGTGGCCCAGCATGGTCCGCAGCGTGTCCGGATCGAGCTTCGGGTCCCACGGGCCGTGGGCTTGGTTGTCATCGCCAAGCACGCGTACCAAGTCATAGCACAGCGGCGCCGTCTCGCTGGCGTGGCAGGCCTCGTCGGGGCGCGGCTGCTGGCCCGCCGCAGGAATGGCGAGGTGCGAGAAGTCCGCCGCGTCTCCGGGGCGGAAGCGCGGTTCTGGAACGTGGAGCTGCAAGGCGGGCTTGTTGCTTCCCGCCGCACTGCCCTCGGGCCGCTCGGCCATATCGATTCTCCCAGACGCAATATTTTACGCGAGCGTTATTTTATTTCACGCTCGCCTCTGGGTCAAGGCGAACGACTCACACCGCCACGGGTGCGCTGAGGGGCGCTTGCGGGCAGTAATCCCGCACTGCGAAATCGCTGATTTCAAATTCGAAAATCGAAGGCGGACGGCGAACAATGTCGAGCACCGGCGATCCGGAGGGGGCGCGCGTCAGTTGCTCGCCCACCAGATCGGCATGGTTGAGATAGAGGTGGACATCGCCCCCCATCCACACGAATTCGCCCGGTTCCAGATCGACCTGCTGCGCGATCATCCGCGTCAGCAGCGCCCCGCCCCACAGGTTGAACGGCAGCCCCAGCGCGACATCGCAGCTGCGCTGGTAGAGCGCACAGTTGAGCCGGCCATCAGCGACATGGAACTGGTAGCTCTTGTGGCACGGCGGCAGCGCCATCCGGTCAAGCTCAGCCACGTTCCAGCCTTCGAGGATATGACGGCGGCTGCCGGGATTGGTGCGCAGCGAGTCGATCACCTGCGCCACCTGGTTGATGCCTTCGCCCGGCTCGTAGAGCCCGTCCGGCCGATAGCGATAGGTCGGCCAGTCGACCCACTGCTTGCCGTAGACCGGGCCAAGATCGCCCCAGCGTGCGGCGAAAGCCTCGTCATCGGCGATGCGCTGGACGAACTCCTCCAGCGTGATCGCATCACCGGTCTCGCGCAGGTAGTGGGCGTGGGGCCACTCGTTCCAGATTTTCACCCCCTGCAGCACCAGCGGACGGATATTGGTCTGGCCGGTCAGGAACCACAGCATCTCGCGGGTGGCGGTCTTCCAGTAGACCCGCTTGGTCGTGATGAGGGGCATCCGGCCACCCCCAAGGTCGAACCGCAGCATCGCCCCGAACAGCGACCGGGTGCCGATACCGGTGCGGTCAATGCGTTCGCTGCCGGTCTCCCAGATGGCCCGCATCAGGTCGAGATATTGCCATTCGGGATGGGCGGGATCGCTCCGGACAGCAGGATTCGCGGCAGTGGCCATGAATGTTCCCTAGACCGGCAAATGCCCGCTTGCCACCCCGCACAACGCTGCCTATAGCGCGCGCCTTGCCTCGACCCGCCAGCCTTTCGGGCCAGCGGGAACGACACGGTCGGGGAGTAGCTCAGCCTGGTAGAGCACTGTCTTCGGGAGGCAGGGGCCGGAGGTTCGAATCCTCTCTCCCCGACCAACGTCATTCTGCCCCAATCGCGGCTTGTTTCCGCTCAGCCCCCGCGCAAGAGCTGCACGCCCCAGTCGCGCTCGAACAGGTAGAGCAGCACCCGCGCTGCCTCACCGCGCGGGCCGGTCAGCCCGCCATCTCGCTCGATCAGCAGGCGCGCATCGTCGTGCGCGGCGGGCAGCAGGCGGGTGATCTGTTCCAGCGTGGCGATGCGGAACGGGGCGTCGCCCGACTGGCGCGTGCCGAGCAGTTCGCCCCCGCCGCGCAGGCGCAGATCCTCTTCCGCCAGCCGGAACCCGTCCTGCGTCTCGCGCATCAGGGCGAGCCGCTCGCGCCCGGTTTCTGACAGCGCTTCGCCCCGCAGCAGCAGGCAGGTTGACTTCTCGCTCCCGCGCCCGACCCGCCCGCGCAGCTGGTGCAGCTGGGCGAGGCCAAACCGCTCGGCCTGCTCGATCACCATCAGGGTGGCGGCGGGAACATCGACCCCGACTTCGATCACCGTGGTCGCGACTAGCAGACTTGCCGCGCCACTTGCGAAACGTTCCATCGCCGCGTCTTTGGCCTCGGGGCGCAATTGCCCGTGAACCAAAACCACGGCATCACCAAACCGTTCGCGCAGCAGGGCATAGCGGGCCTCGGCAGCGGCAATGTCCTCCGTCTCGTGCTCATGAACCATCGGGCAGACCCAGTAGGCCTGCTGGCCACCGGCAATATGCCGCCCCACCCCCTCGATCACGTCCGCCAACCGCTCCTGCGAGACAACGCGGGTGTCGATCGGCTGGCGTCCGGGAGGCATTTAGTCGAGGCGGCTGACGTCCATTTCGCCATATTGCGCCAGCGTCAGCGTGCGCGGGATCGGGGTGGCCGTCATCGCCAGCGTATGCGGCGCTGACTTGCCTTTGCTTGCCAGCCGCAGCCGCTGGGCCACGCCGAAGCGGTGCTGCTCGTCGATCACCACCAGCCCCAGATCGCGGTAAGCTACCGTATCCTGGAAGATCGCATGGGTGCCGACCACGATCTGCACCGATCCGTCCATCAGGCCCATCAGCACGCTTTCCCGCGCCCGGCCTTTGTCCCGCCCGGTCAGGATCGCGATTGCGACCCCGGTGGGGGCGAGCATGCGGCGCAGGGTTTCGTAATGCTGGCGGGCAAGGATTTCGGTCGGGGCAAGCAAGGCGGCCTGCTTGCCCGCCTCGACCGCCACCAGCATGGCCATCAGGGCGACCACCGTCTTGCCCGCGCCGACATCGCCCTGCAACAGGCGCAGCATCGGTGCCTGCTGGGCGAGGTCGCCCTCGATCTCGGCAATCGAGCGGGTCTGCGCGCCAGTGAGCGGGAACGGCAGGTCCAGCCGCGCACGCAGCGACCCGTCGCCACACAGTGCCTGCCCGCTGCGCCGCCGGTTGTGCGCCCGCACCAGCAGCAGGGCAAGGCTGTTGGCGAGTAGTTCGTCATAGGCCAGCCGGTCACGTGCGGCGGCGTGTTCGTGGTGCTGAGCCATGACGGAGCGGCGCGGATCGAACGGGGCTTTATCCGGGCTGAGGACGAGAAGCCGGAACCGGAAGAAGTCGTGGAGGGTGAAGACGCCAGTGTGATCGATGGAGTTCGCATCAATAGCGATGGCGAGATCATCGGGGATGGCAACTATGAGGAGGGTGGGAGCCATGTTTCCGCGCTCGACACTGAGGACGAGGAAGCGGGGGATGACGGCAAGCCGCTGTCGGACCTTCTCATCCGCGACCTGACGGCGCGCCGTACTCTAGGGAACCTCTGAACAGCGCAATTTTTCCCTTTCGTTCGTTCGTAGGACGGATGGTAGGCCGGTAGCGTCTGTGTTGGGCTGCCTGACGTCCGAAATTCGT
>NCJP01000275.1 GCA_002278985.1 Erythrobacter sp. 34-65-8 | reverse complement strand
GCACGGGTGCAATGACCGGGGCACTTCGGCTTGCTTTCGGGCTGATGGCAGCGTTGCTGCTGTCAGCCTGCGGCAAGCCGGACCCTGACGCGCCGCCGCCCTCCCCGATCCTCTACGAATTGGCTTCGGCAGACGGATCGGTGGAGGGCTGGCTGTTCGGCACCATCCACGCGCTGCCGGACGACACCGAATGGCAAACGCCCGCGATCGAACGGGCAGTCACTGAAGCGGACCTGCTGGTGGTCGAGATTGCCAACCTGGAAGACCGCGCTGGCGCGACCGCCTTGTTCAACGCAAGGGCGGCTGCGCAAGGCCAACCCGATATCCTCGACCGGGTTTCCGCCGATATCCGCCCTGCCCTGGCCGAGCTGATCGACCGGAGCGGGTGGAGCGGAGAAGAGCTGCGCAAGGTCGACACCTGGGCTGCGGCGCTGATGCTGGCCCAGTCATTGCGCCACGGTGACAGTGCCAACGGGATCGACCGGGCACTGCTGCGCCAGTTCCGCGGGCGTGAGGTGGTGGAGCTGGAGGGCCTGTCGGCTCAGTTTGCCCTGTTCGACACCCTGCCCGAACAGGACCAGCGCGACATGCTGGCTGCACTGGTGACAGATCACATGCGCTGGCAGGATGATCCCGGCCATCTCGCCCGGGCCTGGCTGGCAGGCGATATCGAGCAGGTGATCGACCCTGCCCAGTCCGCCTTGCTGGCCGATCCCGAGCTGCGCGAAGCCTTGCTGACCCGGCGCAATGCAGCCTGGGCACCCCGGATTGCCGCCATGCTGGATGACGGGCCCAAAGTTCTCGTCGCGGTCGGCGCCGGGCACCTGCCCGGGCCTGACGGGCTGGCGGCCCTGCTCGAAGCGCGCGGCTTCACTGTCCGCGCCTTGCGGTAAGCGCGCTTGCTTTTCCGCCCGCCCTCGCTATAGGCGCGCGCTCCGGCGTCATGGTCATCCCTGGAGGCGTGGCGGACCGGATTGTACGATAATCTGCATTTCGAAAGGCAATACTGATGAGCGACGCTCTGACCCTGCCGGCCGAGACGCGCGAACGGGCTGGCAAGGGAGCCTCCCGTGCACTGCGTCGCGAAGGCCGCGTTCCCGCCGTTATCTATGGCGGCAAGGAAGAACCCATCCTGATTCATGTCGAGGGCAAGGAACTGTTCCGGCAAATGATGACCGGGCATTTCATGAACTCGATCGTCACGATCGAAATCGGCGGCAAGCGCATCAACACCCTTCCCAAGGATGTGGCGCAGCACCCGGTCAACGACCGTCCGCTCCATGTCGACTTCCTGCGCCTGAACAAGGACTCGAAGGTCGACGTGCAGGTCCCGGTCGTGTTCATCAACGAAGAAGCCAGCCCCGGCCTCAAGAAGGGCGGCGTGCTCAACATCGTCCGTCACGAACTTGAACTGGTGTGCGATGCCAACCGCATCCCGTCCGAAGTCACCATCGATGTGACCGGCAAGGACGTGGGCGATTCGATCCACATCAGCGAAGTGACCCTTCCCGAAGGTTCGCTCAGCGCCATCACCGACCGCGATTTCACCATCGCCACGCTGGTCGCCCCCTCGGCGCTCAAGCGGGCTGAAGGTGCGGCAGCCGCTGAAGGCGAAGCTGAGGCCGAAGCGGAAGGCTGATAGCCTCACCGTTTTGACAGATAGCGAAAGCGCCGGTTCCCCTCGCGGAACCGGCGTTTTCTTTTGGCCGGGGCACAGCTAGGAGCGGACCCATGCAAATCTGGGCAGGCCTCGGGAACCCCGGTCCGCAATATGCGATGCACCGGCACAACATCGGCTTCATGGTCTGCGACGTGATCGCGGAGATGCATGGCTTCGGCCCGGTGCAGAAGAAGTTTTCCGGCTGGACCCAGGAAGGGCGGATCGGCACGCACAAGGTGCTGCTGCTCAAGCCCGCCACTTTCATGAACGAGAGCGGCCGCGCGGTGGCCGAGGCGCTGCGCTTCTACAAGCTGGAACCGGACGCGCTGACCGTGTTCCATGACGAACTCGACCTCGATCCGTTTCGGGTCAAGGTGCGCGTCGGCGGCGGGCTGGCCGGGCACAACGGGCTGCGCAGCAT
>NCJP01000274.1:2118-3796 GCA_002278985.1 Erythrobacter sp. 34-65-8 | reverse complement strand
CTTTATCAGGATCATCTTCAACGAACGCGTAACCATCAAAACCTTCATGCTGAAAACCGGTCACGAACTGAATGTATGCCGACGCCCAACTCGACGACTCAGCCTTTAAATCCGCCGCAAAATCACTCATAGGACACCAAGGGACTTTACATTTTCCATTGGAAATCTGTCAAATATAAATGGCGAATGAGTAGCGGAGACGATATAGCTGTTAGGACTCAAAGAAAGCAAGTCGCCTATTAGGGTTTTTTGCCAACTAACACTCAATGAGAGCTCCGGTTCATCAATGATTACGAACTTACAATTTTTCCCTCTGTCCTTAAGCATGAAAAACGTAAAAAACGCCAGAATTTGTTTTTCACCTGACGATAGCTGATCTAGCTCAATCTCTTTCTTGGAATGATCCTCTATAACCAAATGATTGTCTGAATCACGAACATAAACCAGTTTAGACGAAGTTAGATACTTATCAATCACGCCCGCAAAACTTCTCAGCGGGGATGACAGCTCATCAATCCTCCTTGTAAGTCCAATTAACTCTACAAGATAAAATAAGAGCATTTCTTGCTTTTTGTCGGGCCGGCCAGGCATCGGTCTGGTCAGTTTTTCTCGAAGCTCAGCTAGTGCGGACCTAATACCTTCTTCATCTATTGGAAGTTCACTAAGCGCTGTTATTCGTGACAGCATTCTATCTGTGTTAGTCTTCGACTTAACCATCTCCCGCACTAGACTCGTATCTTCCCTTCTGCCAGTAGAGAGGACCTCTAAAAATCGCACAGAATGCTCGTTGAGAGCCTTCCGGGAAGCATCCGCAATTGCACTTGACACCTCGGTAAGAGCTTCACGAATGTCCTGACCACCAAAACCCACCACTTCTCCAAAATTTTGAAATCGGTCCACAATCTCAGGAGTTATAACTTTCTCATCATTTTCGAATGAACTACTTTCATCGTCCTCGAACAATTCTTTTAGGTCGCGCTCAACCCGCCGATAGGTGGGAAAGTATAAAACGTTATTATGCCCCTCAGAGGCAGCAGTGTTTATGAGAAGTGCATTTGACTCATATTCTTCGGAAAGTCTCTCAATATATTTCTCGCTCAGATTTCGATTAATTCTCACCGACGATTTATGTCTACCAAGCAGAATCGCTTCAGCGGTCTTCCAGTCGGTTGGCACGAGACCCGCGGGATCTCGAGACGCGCGCCGAATGCTGCGCACTAGAATACTTTGAATACGAACTATTTGTTCAAGGTCCTGAATAACATACATATGCGTGGAGTCATCATCGTACTCGACATCGAGGCCCGCAAAAGGCATATCTTTCAACTTCCTCCACTGTGAAGTCAGTAGAAAGTGCAGTATCTTTAGAGCGGTGCTTTTACCTGTGCCATTTGGCCCCACAATGAAAAATGGGGAAACTTTTAGGTCAAATACGATGTCTTGGCTATCCAGTACACCAAGTACGGTAATTCGCCGAAATGTGGCCATTGTTGCAGCCTTTTGTTGGCAGGAATCAGAGCTAGTTTTGTAATAGCGTGTGATATCGCCTGTTCATTTTGTCGGCAATCCATTTTGCTGATCCACGAAGTTCCGGTCACAGCGCACTCACCCGCCCCGGAACCCCACCCCCTCCCTCGTCCGTTGCACGGGTATGCCCCACGCCGCCCCCGCCCCCGCC
>NCJP01000274.1:0-2089 GCA_002278985.1 Erythrobacter sp. 34-65-8 | reverse complement strand
CTGGCCGGGGGGTTGTGGCTGGTGCGCTCCGCCCTCACCCGCTCCCGGCTCTATCACCGGATCAAGTGGCAATTGCCCGAAGGCACCCCGCTCGCCTGCGCCCCGCTGGCGGACGAGCCGGACGGCTGGCCCAAGTTCAGGGGCATGGAACCCGGCGCGCTCGCCTGGTTGCGGGGGAGGTAGGGGGGAGGTTGGATTGCCCTCTCCCCGTGCGGGGAGAGGATAGCGCAGCTTGCCGCGCACGCGGCTAGCGTAGCTTGGAGAGGGGCGCACGGCGCTGCGCATACACACGGACGTCGCCCCCCCACCCCCGGCCCCTCCCCACGGGGAGGGGGAAAAGCATTTTCCTACTTGCCCCGAGTGTGCCTAATGGGGGCGGTCATGAGCGACCGATCAGCCACCACACCCCCTCCCCTCACCCCCACCCGCGCCGTGCCGCGGCAGGCGACTTCGGCCGCGGCGTACGTCGGGCCGGAGCCGGAGGCGGACGATCCGCTGCTCGCCTTTGCCCCCTACCTCCACGCCGCGCCGCGCCGCAATTCGATCACCCCGGCGGTGCAGCGCCGGTTCGTCGCCGCGCTCGCCGCCACCGGGATCGTCTCGGCGGCGGCGCGCAGCGTGGGGCGCAGCCTCGAGGCGCTCTACAAGCTGCGCCATCGCCCCGGGGCGGAGGGCTTTGCCGCCGCCTGGGACACGGCGCTGGAGCGAGGGAGCCAGCGGCTGGAGGACATGGCGTTCGAGCGCGCGCTGCTGGGCACCCGCACCCCGATCGTCTCCGGCGGGCAGCTGGTCGACTGGTGGGACAAGCCCGACAACGCGCTGCTGCGCTTCCTGCTGCGCCACCGCCTGCCCGCCCGCTACTCCGCCGAGGCGGTGCAGCCGGGCCACCCGCTCTACGAGGCGATCAAGGCGCGGGTGCTGGCCGAACAGGCCGCCGCGCCCGCAGAGGAGGACGAGCAGGCGGTGCTCGATTCGATCGATGCGCTGATCGACGAAATGCGGGCGCGGAGCCTCGGGCTGGAATGAGCGGGAACCGGGGCGCGGGGCGGTGCGTTGCGCAGCCGTGGACACTGCGCCCTTTCCCCTGCCTGACACGATCCGCACCCGGCTGGCCGATGGCAGCCCGGTGTGCATCCGCCGCATCCGCCCGGCCGACGAGGCGCTGATGCGCGCCGGGATCGAGCGGCTCTCGCCCCGTTCGCGCTACCTGCGGTTCTTCAGTGGCGGGAAGCTGCCGCCCGACTGGGTGATCGACCGCCTGCTCGACGTGGACGGGCACCGCCACCTCGCCTGGGGCGCGCTCGAATGTGGCGGTTCTGGTGAGATCGAGGGCGAGGCGATCGGGGCGGTCCATGCCTTCCGCACCGAGGCCGAGCCGGAGTGCGCCGAGTTCTCGGTCGCGGTGCTCGATGCCTGGCACGGGCGCGGGCTCGGGCGGCTGCTCACCGCGACGATCCTGTGCGAGGCGCACGAACAGGGCATCCGCGCCTTCCACGTCGATACGCTCGCCGAGAACGCGGGCGCGATCGAGTTCGTCACCAGCCTCGGCGGGCGCGGCAGCGGGGCGGACGGGATCACCCGCTCGTTCCGGCTCGATGTGGGCGGCGCGCTGGCGATCCTGCGCCGCGCCTGCGACCCGCCCGGCCTGCGCGCGATCTTCGGCGAGGACTGCGGCTAGCGCAGCACCGCGAGGCGGAACACATTACGCGCTGAGGAACGCGACCAGCGCCTTGACCTTCTTCTGGCGCCATTGCGGCAGCGGCGCGACCAGCCAGTAGGCGCGGCGGCCCTCGTCCGGCCCCTCCAGCACGGTGAGCTTGCCGGCGGTGACCGATTCCTCGACCAGCAGCCACGGCAGGATCGCCTTGCCCAGCCCGGCGGCGGCACTGGAGAGCGCCTGCCCCGCATTGCCGACCTCGATGCAGGCCTGCGCCCCTTCGGGCAGCGGCGCGCCGGGCCAGTCAATCCAGGTGTTGAGCGCGCCCTCGCTCGCATCGGGCGCGGCGACGATCACGCGGCGCGCCGGGGCCAGCTCGACCCCCTCCAGCTCGCCTGGCCCGTCAACCAGCCGCACCGCGAGGTCGAGGTT
>NCJP01000050.1 GCA_002278985.1 Erythrobacter sp. 34-65-8 | reverse complement strand
CAGTGCAGGAACTGGCCAAGCAGCCCGGCAATCGTGTTCCCGGCGCGGGCAGGCAATTCGTCGCTGTCCGCCAGTTGCAGGGCAGCGGCGGCAAGGGGCAAGCCGGTGCGCCGGGCGTGCTGGTGCATCTTCTCCAGCGTCTTGGCGCCAAGGCCGCGCTTGGGCTGGTTGTGGATCCGCTCGAACGCCAGATCGTCCTGCGGCTGGGCGATGACGCGCAAATAGGCGAGTGCATCGCGGATTTCCGCCCGTTCGTAGAACCGGAAACCGCCGACGATCTTGTAGCCCAAGCCAATCTGGATGAAGCGGTCCTCGAACTCGCGGGTCTGATACTGGGCGCGCACGAGGATCGCCACCTGGTCCAGCGCCGCGCCTTCGCGCTCCAGCCGCTCGATCTCTTCGCCCACCCGGCGGGCTTCCTCCGGCCCGTCCCACACACCGATCACGCGCACCTTGTCGCCGCCATTGGCTTCGGTCCACAGGGTCTTGTCGTGGCGCTGGCTGTTGGCGCGGATCAGCCCGCTGGCGGCCGCAAGAATGTGCGGGGTGGAGCGATAGTTCTGCTCCAGCTTGATCACCGCCGCGCCCGGAAAATCCTTCTCGAAGCGCAGGATGTTGGCGACTTCCGCCCCGCGCCAGGAATAGATCGACTGGTCGTCATCCCCGACCACGCAGATGTTCTTGCGCTCCTGCGCCAGCAACCGCAGCCACAGGTACTGGACCTGGTTGGTGTCCTGGTATTCGTCAACCAGGATGTACTTGAAGCGTTGCTGGTAGATCTCCAGCACCTCGCGGTGGGTGCGGAACACGTTGAGCATGTGCAGCAGCAGATCGCCGAAATCGCACGCATTCAACGCCTTCAGCCGGTCCTGATAGAGCTGATAGAACTGTGCCCCGCGCCCATTGGCATAGGCTTCGTTTTCCACTGCATCGAGATCGCCGGGGTTGAGCCCGCGGTTCTTCCAGCGATCGATCAGACCGGCCAGCTGGCGCGCGGGCCAGCGCTTCTCGTCGAGGTCGTTCTGCTGGATCAGCTGCTTGAGCAGCCGCAACTGGTCGTCGGTATCGATGATGGTGTAGTTCGACTGAAGCCCGACCAGCTCGGCATGGCGGCGCAGCATCTTCGCCCCGATCGAATGGAACGTGCCGAGCCAGGGCATTCCTTCCACCGCGTCACCAATGTGCTGACCAACCCGGTGGCGCATCTCGCGCGCGGCCTTGTTGGTGAAAGTGACGCAGAGGATCTCGCTCGGCCAGGCGCGCCGGGTGGCGACGAGATGGGCGAGGCGCGCAGTCAGCGCCGCCGTCTTCCCGGTCCCTGCCCCGGCCAGCATCAGCACCGGCCCTTCGGTGGTCAGCACCGCCTGCTGCTGTGGCGGATTCAGCCGCGCGGCATAAGGGGGCACGGGGGCGACAGAAGGGGATTCGGATTGCATGGTTGCGTGAACAGCTAGGGAACATCGGCCTGAACCGCAAGCAAGCCCGGGTTCGGCTTCCCCGGAGGCCGGTTCGCTCCGTCGCGAAAAGGGCACACGGTCCGCCCGGTCCTGCATCCGGCAAGCCCAATCGCCGCCGGGGTAGCTTGCCTGCGTGGCTTGATGCCCTCACACCCCGTCCGGGTCGCGTTCGTCACGCATGGTTCAATCGTCAAAGGAGCACACCATGCGGTACCCCACACTATTTGTCATTTCCGGTCTTGCTGCCCTGTTCGCCGTTCCTGCCGCTGCGCAAGACCATCACGGATCGGACCCGGCGGCTCACGGCAGCGCGCCAGCTTCGGAGGCACCCGACAACAGCGCCCATGAGACTGACGAAGCCGATATGGCCGGGTGGCCCGCAGAGCGGAAAGCGGAATTTGCCGCCTGGCCCCAGCCAGTCCGGGATTACTTCCGGACCCTGCCGGAAAATCGCCGTGCGCTCTTCTGGGGGCTGCCCGACAGCGACAAGCAGGCGCTGAGCATGATGGCCGAACCCGAACGCGCCGCCGCGTGGCAACAGGTTGAACAGCGGTTTGCCGCCCAGAACGAGCAGGCCGCGCCGGTGGAAGAGCCGCAGAGCTGATCCACCTGACTGGGGCGGCAAGGCGCGCGTTTCACGGTTCGCCTTGCCGCCCTTCTTGCCCGATCCATCCCGGATTCTCCATCCGGTTGCCTAACTTAGGTTGGTCTGGGGGGAACAAGCCGGAGGCTGGCCGGGTTGCGACCGAAACAACAGGGCTAACGTAGGAGACCATCATGAACAAAGTGACTTTTGCCGCGGCGATCGCGCTGGCCACTGCCATGCCACTGTCCGCTCAGGATTCTGCCATGCCTGACAGGCCCTCAACGGCGGGCCAGCCTGCCACCACGATGAGTGCCGAGCAGCAACGCGATTTTGACAGCTGGCCCCCGGACCGGCGCAGCCAGTACGAAGCCTGGCCCGAAAATACCCGGACCTATTACTGGACGCTCGACGCCGATCAGCAGCACGGCTGGTGGCTGCTCAACGATGATCAGCGCATGCGGATCATGGCCATGACTCCGGAGCAGCAGGCGCAGACCTGGGCCTCGATCAACCAGCAGTTGCAGGGCACCGCCCCGCCGCCCGCAGCCCCGCCGCCAGCCAATCCGGGCATGACCCCGCCTGATGGCGCAATGCCTCCGCCTGCCCAGTCGAGGAGCCAGGCACCTATGACCGGCTCGACCCCGGGCGCCATGGGCGACACCACGAGTCCTGCCACCGCACCTGCGACGGCAGCGGCGCGCAGCACTGCGGTGCGCAATATGGCTGGCAATCCCGGCTCCGTGCGCTGGACCGACAACACCGTGATGCAGCAGGTCCCGCCGCCGCCCCAGGGCGAATACCCGGTGTGTACAGCCACCCGCCGCGACAGCTGCCGCAACCCCGGCGGTCAGTGAGTGAGAGCGGGCCGGACCGTGGAAGTCCGGCCCACCTGTCCTGTCAGGCTGAAGGTCAGATTTCTCCGGCTACCCTGGCAAACCACAGCTTGGCCTTGCCCACCTTGCGCTCCGCTTCGATCGTGAAGCCTTTGACGTCGACCGTTTCACTGGCACCGGTTTCCAGCGCTACCCAGCTGGCCGGGCCAATCCATCCGAGCCGGTGCAACCGGTCGAGGGCTACCGCGCCTGCGCCGGTGCCGTAGGGCGGGTCGAGCAGGATAAGGTCAAAAGGCGCTTTGGCGGCAGGCAGGGCAAGCACCGATCCGGCGCGCACTTCGCTGCGGTCACGTGCGCCGAGGGCGGCGATATTTGCCCTGATTGCGTTCAGGGCTTCGCTATCCTGTTCCACGAACAGGCAATGCGCCGCCCCGCGGCTGAGCGCTTCCAGCCCGAGTGCACCTGACCCTGCAAACAGATCGGCCACCTTCAGACCATCGAATGCGCCGAGGCGGCTGGTCAGCATGTTGAACAGCGTCTCGCGGGTGCGATCAGCGGTCGGCCGGGTCAATTCACCCTTGGGGGCGCGGAGCTTGCGCCCGCGCCAGTCCCCTGAAACCACTCTCATGCGCAGAGACTCATGGATTGTGCTTATTTGCCGGGCCGGGCCAGCGAGCCCCGGAACCGTTCAAGGTCGGCCTTGCGGATTTCCACCACCTGGCCGCGTTGCAGGTCACCCAGCGCGAAGGGGCCGTAGCCGAGGCGCATCAGGCGGCTGACCTCAAGCCCGAAGTGTTCGAGCACCCGCCGCACTTCGCGGTTCTTGCCTTCGGTAATGGTCATCTCGATCCACTGGTTGCGGCCTGTCCGGCGTTCCATGTTGGCGTCGATCCGGCCGTAGCGTACGCCGTCGATCTCGATCCCCTCCATCAGGCTTTCGAGCTGCTCCTGCGTGATGTCTCCGAAGGCGCGGGCGCGATAGGTGCGGGGCACGCGGCTGGCAGGCAGCTCCATCTGGCGCTTGAGTTCGCCATCATTGGTCAGCAGCAGAAGACCTTCGGTGTTGAAGTCGAGCCGCCCGATCGGCATGACCCGGCCGGCGTCGCGCGGCAGGGCATTGCGCAGCGCGGTGTAGATCGTGGGGCGGCCCTTGGGATCGCGCTCGGCAGTGATGAGCCCGCTGGGCTTGTGGAACGCGAACAGGCGGGTTTGGTCAGCCTTGCCAACCGGCTTGCCATCGACAGACACGCCGCGCAGGTCCGGCAGGATCGTGGCCGGGGTTTCCAGCACCTTCCCGTCAAGCGAAACCCGCCCGTCGGCAATCATCCGCTCCACTTCGCGGCGGCTGGCAACGCCGGCACGCGCAAGGAGCTTGGCGATGCGTTCGCCTTCCGGGCGGTCGCCAGCGAGGGGGTCATACTTGGGCATGAGGTGGCCCCTACACGTGTCATCATCCCAGCGAAAGCCGGGATGACGTCAGACAGACAGCAGTGCCTGCTCGACCGTTTCGTGGAAGCGGCGGATGCCGCCCTCGAGTGTGCCGAGCGTGATTTCCCTGACCGCGCCACTCGACAAGCCCTGCTGGCCCAGTTCCGCCGCGCGGAAATCCTCACTGGCGAACACGCCGCCGTCGAGCAGGGCCCAGCTGCGCTCCCAGTGATCGCGCGCCTTGTCAGTCGCCGGCGCTTCCGGGATGAGCATGAAATCCTCCACCAGCGTCAGGTCGTGCGCCTGCGGCATCAGCACCATCAGGTTGAGGTAATCGGGGCTGGGAATGACGATGGTGGCGGGGAGCAGTTGGTAGGCGAAAGTGACCAGGCGGCGCAGCGCGGCCATGTCGGTCAGGTCGGCCCCCGCCATGTCCTCGGCCCGGCCCACTGCGCTGCGCTGGTGCGGGCCGACCAGATCACCGCTGGTGATGCCGTCCTTGAAGAACGGCCCGATCGTGTTCGCGTGCAGGCGGGTGACGTGATAGCTTTCCAGGAACGCATCCATGATCAGCTTCCAGTTGCCGCGCACGGTGTGGGTCTTGCGGCGGAACAGCACGTGGCCACGGGTGCCGAAGGCGTCAAAATCTGCGCCCAGTTCGCGGGCATGGGTGAAGTCGGCGTCAGCAGCAGGCGCAAACCAGATCAGCCCGCCCGCTTCGCAACTGGGCAATTCGACCAGCCCGTAATCGCCCTTGTCCATGCCGGGGAAAGTCTCCGGGCGGGGGAGGGCCAGCAGGCGGCCGTCCGTGCTGTAGGTCCAGGCGTGATAGGGGCAGACCAGCCGTTTGGTGCACTGCACCTCGTTGCCTTCGACCAGCCGGGTGCCGCGATGGCGGCAGACGTTCATGAACACATGGACCGCGCCATCCCCGTCGCGCGTCAGCAGCAGCGGACGGCCGGTCGCATCGTGCGGCACCGCCATGCCCGGATCGGGCAACAGGGCGGACGGCGCAATCACCTGCGGCATCCGGTCGAACAGCGCGGCCTTCTCCCGCGCGAAATGGGCCGGGTCGGTATAGACGCTGGCCGGCACGGTCTCGATCCCGCCTGCCGCGCGGCTCTCGCCCCGCGCCAGCGCCTGCGCGAGGGCAAGTTGCCCGGCGGTCGGGCGTAAACCGGGGACAGCGGTTTCGGACACGTTCATGCTCTCTTCCCCAATCCTCTCCAAGGCGGCTAGTGTCGCAGAAATTTGCGCCAACGGGAAGGACGCTAGGGCATGGCCGGGGAGACGAATTCGGAGGCAAAGGTGAAGCCGGGCTGGCGCACTCTGGCCCGTTCGCTGCGCAATCCGAAAAGCGGGTTCATGGCACTGTTCGGCTTTGCCCAGGGCCTACCCCCTGCGCTGTTCCTGGGGACGCTCTACGCCTGGCTTTCAGAGGCGGAAGTGGACCTGGAAACGATGGGCGTCTTTTCGCTGGTGGGCCTGGCCTATGCCTTCCAGTTCCTCTGGTCGCCCTTGCTCGACAAGGTGGACATTCCGGTCCTGCGCAAGCTTGGCAAGCGCAAGCAGTGGATCGCTCCGATGCAGCTGGTCATCGGCATTGCGCTGGTGGTGATGAGCGCGCTCGACCCCAAGAGCGCGCTGGGAATGTTCAGCCTGCTGGCCGCCATCGGTGCCTTCGCCAGCGCCACGCAGGATATCGCCATCAACGCCTGGCGGATCGACGTGGCGGACGAAGAGGCGACGCTCGATATCCTCTCCACGATCACGCAGATGGGCTTTCGCCTGGCCGCGCTGATCGGCGGAGCACTGGGCCTGATCATTGCCGAGCGGATCGGCTGGCCGCAGACTTATGTGATCATGGGCGTTATCATGCTGGCCATCGGGATCGCCGGCCTGTTTGCGCCTGACGCCAACGTGGCCGACCGTACGGCTGAAACCGACGCGGCTGACAATGCCAACCTGGCCGAGCTCAACAACGCCGGCGAAATCGAGCCGAAAACGCGCAATCTTGCCCTGCTGGCGGTGGGGCTGCTGTGGGCCTGGGCGATCGGCACAGTCGTGGTGTTCATGGTCCGCAGCATGACAGCGGCGCCAGAGCTGCGCCCCGATGTGACCGAGTTCACCACGACATTCGGGCCACTGGTGATCATCGCCACGGTTGTTCTGCCCGCTCTGATTGCCGCCTGGCTGGCCAAGGCCAGGCGTGACGGGCGCAATGTCATTCGCGCCCATGCGGCAGAGGGTGTCCGCCCCCGTGCCACCTCTGCCGATCATCTGTACCGTGCGCTGGTACTGCCGCTGGTGGAATTCGTGGGCCGGATGGGCTGGTCGCTGGTGCTGATCCTGGCGCTGGTGCTGACCTACCGGATCACCGATTCGATCTGGGGCGTGTTTGCCTATCCGTTCTATCTGGGGGAGCTTGGTTACACCGGCGACGAAGTGGCCTTCGCCTCCAAGTTCTTCGGGGTGGGGGCGATCCTGGCCGGGCTGGCGCTGGGCGGGTGGCTGATCACCGTGCTGGGCCGCATGGCTACCCTGACCATGGGTGCGGCCCTGGCAGCGGCGACGAACCTGCTCTACGCCGACCTGGCGGTGGGCGGGCAGGCCATGCAGGCCGCCAGCGACGCAATCGGGTTTACTGCCCTGATCGCCTGGATGGCACCCTTTGGCAGCGAGGCCCTGCCCCGCCTGACCTTTACCATCTTCTGGGAGAACGTCGCCATCGGCATCGCCGGGGCGGCCTATATCGCCTGGCTTTCGAGCATCGTCGCCAAGCAATACGCCGCCGTCCAGTACGCGCTGCTGGCCTCGCTGACGCTGCTGGTGGGCACATTGGGGCGCGGTGCGCTGGGCCAGATGATCGAGGATCGCGGGTATTACTACGTGTTTGTCTTCACCGCGCTGATCGGGACGGTCGCCGTGGTGCTGTGCATCGCGGAATGGATTCGCGAAGCGCGCGGCGGCAGGGCGAGCGGGGTGGTCCAGCCCGATCCGGCGATCGCGGCCTAATCCGGCAGCTCGTCGTTCAGGCGCAGCACCTCGCCTGCGAGGTAGAGCGATCCGGCGATCAGCACCGGCAGGTCATCATCCGGCAACGCGGCGAGGGCGGCAGGCACATCGGGGAAGGGGGCCGCCTTGGGTCCGAACGCTTCCGGCGGGTGGCAATCCTGCATCGGCACCGGCACGGCTGACAGGCTGGACAGGTTGCCCGCCAGGGGGCCGGTCAGGGCCAGCGGGTCTTTGCCTTCGATCATGCCGATTACCAGATGCAGCGGCCGCGCGGCAAAGTGCGCCGCCAGAGCCTGTCCAGCGGACGGGTTGTGCCCGCCGTCGAGCCAGACTTCGCGGGTGCCGACAAGCGGGCCGGGAGAAAGACGCTGGAGGCGGGCGGGCCAGCGGGCTTCGTTCATTCCGGCTTCGATGGACTGGCCTGAAACCGCCAGCAAGGCCTGCGCGCGCAGCATCGCCATGGCGAGGCCTGCGTTCACGCGCTGATGGTTGCCGGGCAGGGCGAGCGGCAGGTCCGGTGCCGGCTCTGCCACGATTATCGGCGCGCCCGCCCGCGCCGCGACTGCGCGGATAGCGGTCATTTCGAGTTCGGCTTGAGGGATGGTAACGAGCGGCACGCCCGCCTTTGCAATCCCCGCTTTCTCGAACGCGATCCGCGCCATCGGTTCGCCCGGCACGCCATCCTCAGGGGCCAGCAGGAAGCGTTCGTGGTCGAGCCCGAGGGCGGCGATCCCGCAGGCGGCGAGCACGTCCGGCGTGAGCACATTGGTCGCATCGAAGCGCCCGCCGAGGCCGACCTCGACCACGCAGGCATCGGCGGGAATGCGGGCAAACTCGGTGAAGGCGGCGGCGATGGTCACTTCGAAGAAACTCGGGGCCAGGTCCGCGCTCGCGTCGAGCACCTGCTCCAGCAGCGCCTCCAGCCGGTCATCCCCGATCAGCTTGCCTGCTACCCGGATACGCTCGTTGTAGCGCACCAGATGGGGACTGGTGGTGACATGGACTCGGTATCCTTGTGCCTCCAGCATCGCCCGCAGGAACGCACAGGTCGAACCCTTGCCGTTGGTGCCCGCGACATGGAAGGTCGGCGGCAGGCACAAGTGCGGATCGCCCAGCCGGGCCAGCAGCGCCCGGATCGTCTCCAGCCCGAGCCGCCCTTGCGGCACACTGAGCGCCGCCAGCCGGTCAAGCTGGGCCTGGACGCCGGGATGGGTAGAGGTGCCGAAGTCCAGCGCCATCAGTTCTGTCCCGCGGGGGGAGGGGCGTCAGGCTGCCGCCCGGGCAGGCTGCAGGTAATCCAGCAGCGTCGCAAGCCGTTCACGCAGATCGGCTCGCGTGACCACCATGTCCACCATGCCGTGCTTGTGCAGGTACTCGGCGCGCTGGAACCCTTCGGGCAGTTTTTCGCGGATCGTGTCCTGGATCACCCGCTGCCCGGCAAAGCCGATCAGCGCGCCGGGCTCGGCAATGTGGACATCGCCCAGCATGGCATAGCTGGCGGTGACGCCGCCGGTGGTCGGATCGGTCAGCACCACGATATAGGGCAGCCC
>NCJP01000273.1 GCA_002278985.1 Erythrobacter sp. 34-65-8 | reverse complement strand
GATCCCTTGGTCAATCAGTGCCTGCTCATTCGGGCTTTCACCGTAGACATAGCGAACCACCGCGACCAGCGCCGCAAGTTCGATGGCAATGATTACCGGTAGAGCGACCCACCGGAGCCATGCAAGGATCGGGAGCACCTCCCCTTCGCCGATTGGCATCAGCCATGCTGCGAGCGCGAGGCCCGCTGCCGCCATCCCAACCGAACGAATCAACGCCGCGCGCAGGGTGACGCGGCTGCGAAGGAACACGAAATAGAGCAGCGGGAGAAACACCCCGAAATCGAACAGGAACACGCGCTCCATCATGATCGGGTCGGCGATCGCATCTGGTGTGGTCGACAGGTTCCACCCGGCCGCAAGCCACAGCGGGAGCAGAAGATAAAACCAGTGGTTCCGTGCCGTTTCGACAATCCGAGAGTGTACTCTGACCATTTCGTCTTCTCCTACAGCAGCCCCGCAATCTCGAGCGCTTCGTCCACCGCCTTCTTCGCCGCGTCAGAACACTCGACCAGCGGCAGGCGTACCTGCGGGCGGAGCCAGTCATGCACCCGGCTGAGCGCGTATTTCACCGGCGCCGGGCTGGCGTCACTGAACATCGCATAGTGGAGCGGGAACAGCCGGTCATTCAATTCACGCGCCTTTTCCAGCTCGTTGGCGGCGATCGCGGCATGGAACTCCGCGCACAGCTTCGGGGCGACATTGGCGGTCACCGAAATGCACCCTGCCCCGCCGGCAGCCGAATGCGGCAGCCACAGCTCGTCGTTGCCGGACAGCTGGCAGAAATGCTTGCCGATGCCCATCCGGTGGTCCGCCACGCGGGAAAGGTCGCCGCTGGCATCCTTGATGCCTACGATCCGGTCAGGATACTTGGTCACCAACTCAACCACGGTCTCGTCCAGCAGGTCGGTGACGGTGCGCCCGGGCACGTTGTAGAGCACGATCGGCAGCTCGCTGTGCTCGGCCAGATAGCTGAAATGCGCGATCAGCCCGGCCTGGCTCGGGCGGTTGTAATAGGGTGCGACGCACAGCCCCGCCCGTGCCCCGGCCTTACGGCTGAACTGCATGTGCAGCAGCGCGTTCATCGTGTCGTTGCTGCCGCACCCGGCGATTACCGGCACGCGCCCTGCGGCCTGTTCGATGCAGACTTCGATCACCCGGTGATGCTCGGCATTGGACAGGGTCGAGGCCTCACCCGTGGTGCCGCAGGGGACCAGCGCGCTCGATCCGTTCTCGATCTGCCAGTCAACCAGCTTGCGAAAGGCTGCCTCGTCAAACACTCCGTCGCGAAAAGGAGTCACCAGGGCAGGGATTGAACCGGAGAACATTTACACGCATCCTCAAACACCGCATGACCGGGGCGAACCTGCCCAAGCCACCCGAACCGGCGCAAAGCCATTCAGCGCCTGATAAGGAGCCGCCTACCATTATGTCCAGCATGGACCGCTTTTCTGCCTTTTCGCTGCTCGCCCTCACCGCTTCCCTGCTGGCTTCACCAGCACCGGTCCTGGCGCAGGATGCGGCGTCGTGGGATCGTGCCCGGGCAGATATGGTGGCCAAGGCTCCGACACGGATGGCGCAGGCGATCGAACGCTGGGAGCACCTGACCAAGTACGACAATCTCGGTTTCGAGCCCTACGCCGAATTCGTCATGGCCTATCCCGGTTTTCCCCGCGAAGACCTGCTGCGGCGCCGCGCCGAGAGGGCTCTGGCGGACGAGCCGCTGCTGCCGGAACGGATTGTCGCATACTTTGACCAGTACCCGCCCCTGACCAACCAGGGTCGGGCGCGCTATGCCCTTGCCCTGTCGACTCTGCAGCGGCCACAATCGTTCGACATCGCACGCGAAGCATGGCGCGGCGGGCCGATGAGCGGCCAGTCAGAGCTCTATATCGAGGGCGTTTACGGCATCCGCTTCAACGGGCGGGACCATGCCGAGCGGATGGACGCGCTGCTATGGAACGATTCGCTGGAGGCTGCAGGGCGCCAGCTCCTGCGCCTGTCTGACGAGCAGCAGCCGATCTATCGCGCACGCCTGCGGATCCTGACCGGCGGGCTCGAACAGTCGGGCGAAATGGGCGTGCCGGGCGAAGCCATGCGCGACGGGCAGACGGGGCGCGCGGCCAACCTCCTGGCCACCCGGCCGCAGCTTGACCGGCCAGCCCGCTATCCGGAGCGGTTCGTCAGCGAGATGCTCAGCGTCGCGCAGGGAGCGAGCGCCAGCGAAGCCGCCCGCATCGCGGCGCGGATCGACGACCTGTTCGAACCGGGCGCAGATATTTCGCGCATGTCGTTTGCCTTGCGGGACGATTACACCTCGCTGATGTGGCTGGGCGGAACCAAGGCGCTGTGGACCAATGGCGATGCGCGATCTGCCGCCCCCCTGTTTTACCGCTACGGTGCGGCAGCGCAGACCCCGCAAACCCGCTCCAAGGGGTTCTACTGGGCCGGGCGCGCGGCCGAGCAGGCAGGCGACCGCGCTGCCGCAGAGAATTACTATGCGCAGGCCGGGCAATACCCTGACCGGTTCTACGGTCAGCTGGCTCTCGGCAAGCTGGGCCGGACACCGGTCATTCCGCCGGAGGACAATTCTGCCCGGCCAAGCGCCGAACAGGTTGCCGCTTTCCGGGCCGCCCCGCTCACCCGGGCGGTGGAGGAACTGGCCAAGGGCGCGCCCTGGCGCACCGGCATCCTGTTCTACCGTGAGCTTGCGCAGTGGGCCACGACGCCCGAAGAACATGCCATGGTCGCCGATTTCGCCCGCCAGATCGGCAGACGCGATCTCGCCGTGAACCTGGCCGATGCGGCCGGGTCCGACGGGCACAGCCAGTTCATCGCGCAGGGCTATCCCACGATTCAGACACCGCCGGGCGGCGAATGGACGATGATCCATGCGATCAGCCGGCAGGAAAGCCAGTTCGCCCAGAATGCCATCAGCCACGCCGGGGCGCGCGGACTGATGCAGCTGATGCCCGGCACTGCGCGCGAAGAAGCAGGCAAGGC
>NCJP01000272.1 GCA_002278985.1 Erythrobacter sp. 34-65-8 | reverse complement strand
AGAGGGTTGGGGTGAGGGGGGCTTTTCCGCCGCCAGCCGCCTGTTTGACCGGCAGACGCGTGAGCGGGTCTGGCTGCTCTACGCCTGGTGCCGCCGGTGCGACGACATTGCCGACGCGCAGGAACTGGGCGGCGCGCTGGGCGACCAGTCGGGTGCCGCCGAGCGCCTCGCCCGCATCCGCGCGCTCACCGCCAAGGCCTTCGCGGGCCAGGCCACCGGCGATCCGGCGTTCGACGCGCTGGGGCTCGTGGCGAAGGAATGCGGCATCACCCCGGCGATGGCGGAAGACGTGATCGCCGGCTTCGCGCTCGATGCCGACGACTGGCGCCCGCGCAGCGAGCGTGACCTGATGCGCTATTGCTACCACGTGGCCGGCGCAGTCGGCGCGATGATGGCGCTGGTGATGGGCGTCTCCCCCCGTGACGACGACACGCTTGACCGCGCCTGCGACCTCGGCTTCGCGTTCCAGCTCGCCAATATCGCCCGCGACGTGGTGGAGGACGATGCGGCGGCGCGGTGCTACATCCCGGTCGAGTGGCTGGTCGAGGAAGACATCGAACCCGGCCAGCACACCAAGCCGCACCACCGGCAGGAACTGGCCGACATGGCGGCGAAGCTGGTCAGCCTGATGGAAACGCACGAAGCCGCCGCCCGCATCGGTGCCGCGCGCCTGCCCTTCCGCAGCCGCTGGGCGGTGCTGAGCGCGGCGCGGATCTACGGCGAAATCGGGCGCGAGGTGCGGCGACGTGGGACGGCGGCCTGGGATTACCGCGTGTCCACCACCAAGGCGGACAAGATCCGCCACGCGGCAGCGGCGCTGGTTGAGGCCCTGGTCAACCGCCCGCCCGCTCTGGCCGAGATGCCGCGCTGGACCCGGCGGGATTTCACTTCGCGGGCGTAGATCGCTGATCGGCTCTATCTCGACAGGCCCCACCGCCCGGTCTAACCCGCCAGCATGATCACCAAACTCCTGATCGCCAACCGCGGCGAGATTGCCTGCCGCATCATCCGAACCGCGCGCGAAATGGGCGTGGCGACGGTCGCGGTCTATTCCGATGCCGACGCCAAGGCGCTGCATGTGCGCCAGGCCGACGAGGCGGTGCATATCGGCCCCTCGCCTGCCGCCGAAAGCTATCTGGTGGGCGCCAAGATCATTGCGGCGGCCCAGCGGACGGGCGCGGATGCGATCCATCCCGGCTATGGCTTTCTGAGCGAGAATGCCGACTTCGCGCAGGCCGTGCTGGACGCTGGCCTGATCTGGGTCGGCCCCAAGCCTGCCAGCATCCGCGCCATGGGCCTCAAGGACGCGGCCAAGCAGCTCATGCGCGCAGCGGGCGTGCCGGTGACGCCGGGCTATGACGGCTCCGATCAATCCGTCGAGCGGCTGACCAAGGAGGCCGAGGCCATCGGCTACCCCGTCCTCATCAAGGCCGTGGCGGGCGGCGGCGGCAAGGGGATGCGCAAGGTCGATGCCCCCGCCGATTTCGCCGCCGCGCTGGAATCCTGCCGCCGCGAGGCCAGGGCCAGCTTCGGCAATGATGAGGTCCTGCTCGAAAAGTGGATCACCTCACCCCGCCATATCGAGGTGCAGGTGTTCGGCGATGCCCACGGCAACGTCGTCCACCTGTTCGAGCGCGATTGCTCGCTCCAGCGCCGCCACCAGAAGGTAATCGAGGAAGCCCCCGCCCCCGGCATGGACGCGGCCACCCGCGAAGCGATCTGCGCTGCCGCCGTGCGCGCCGCCAAGGCGGTCGATTACGAGGGCGCGGGCACGATCGAATTCATCGCTGATGCCTCCGAAGGCCTGCGCGCTACCCACATCTTCTTCATGGAGATGAACACCCGGCTTCAGGTAGAACACCCCGTCACCGAGGAGATCACCGGGGTCGACCTGGTCGAATGGCAACTGCGCGTGGCGAGCGGGGAGCCCTTGCCCCTCGCCCAAGACGAGCTGTCGATCAACGGTCACGCGATCGAGGCACGGCTTTATGCGGAGGATCCGGCCAAGGGGTTCCTGCCGAGCACCGGAACACTCGAAATGTTCGCCATCGACGATGGCTACGCCCGCATCGAAACCGGGGTGGCGCAAGGCGACGCCATTTCGCCTTTCTATGATCCGATGATCGCCAAGATCGTCAC
>NCJP01000271.1 GCA_002278985.1 Erythrobacter sp. 34-65-8 | reverse complement strand
AGGGACGCTGGCGGGGAGGGCTGGGGGACGAGGTCCGGCGGCGACTGCGCGCGCAGCAGCGGCGGCTCAATGGTCGGAACGCCCGCCACGCCAGTCTGGCGGCGCCGCCAGAACAGCACTGCTCCGGCCAGGATGACCAGCAGGGCAGCGATGGCAGCAAGCCACCGCCAGACGGGGCTTTCCAGAGCGGGTTCTGCTGCAACGTTGCCCGTCATGACCGGCGGTGCGGCGGCTGGTGGGGGCGGTGCCGTTTCGGCCGCCCCGGGCGATTCAACCAGCGATGCAGAGGCGTCCGGTCCGGCCGCCGGGCTCTCCTCAGGGGCAGAAGGACCGGGTGCCTGACGCGACGACGGGGGCGAAGGCACGCGCGAAATCTCAGCTGGTTCTGCTGGCCGCCTCGTTGCGCCAGATGCGGTCGGGCGCGGGGTTGGCGCTGTGGTTGGTGTGGGCGCAGGCGAGGCCGTCTCCACGGGGCGGGGCCGGGTTGCGATGGGCGCATCCGGATCGACCGGCCCCTGCACTTGCGGCGAGGGGGAGGGGGACTCGGTCGGGCTCGGCGGCAACTGGAAATCGCGCACAGTCGGTGCTGCGCCCGCCATCGTGGCGGGGGCCAGAGCAAGAAGAAGGGCAAAGCGGATGGGTGTCATGGCCTGGCTGTGTGAGGGCTTGCGAAAATGAATGCGGGGCGATTGGCTTGCGGCGCTGAATAGGGGCTGAAACCTGCCACTGCCAGCGATGACTTGTGCCGGGCGCCTGTTGACGCCACATGCGCGGCATGAGCGACACACCAGATCCCGCGCACAGCGCCCCCCGCTTCCTTGGCCAGCAGACCGCCTTGCCCGCTTCGCCCGGTGAGGCCGTGCTGGACTATGTGCCCAATCCGCGCGCAGGTGCGCTCTACCTGGTGCGCTTTGCCGTGCCGGAATTCACCTCGCTCTGCCCGGTAACCGGTGCGCCTGATTTTGCCCATCTGGTGATCGACTATGCGCCAGGTGAAACGATCGTCGAATCGAAGAGCCTCAAGCTGTTTCTCGGCAGCTTCCGCAACCACAATGGATTTCACGAGGACGTGACTGTCGGCATTGGCCAGCGGCTGGCGGCGGAAATGCAGCCCCGGTGGCTGCGGATCGGCGGCTACTGGTATCCGCGCGGCGGCATCCCGATT
The DNA here is from genome assembly GCA_002278985.1 of Erythrobacter sp. 34-65-8. Classification (GTDB taxonomy): domain Bacteria; phylum Pseudomonadota; class Alphaproteobacteria; order Sphingomonadales; family Sphingomonadaceae; genus 34-65-8. Next base: position 979 of record NCJP01000271.1, on the reverse strand, counting down.
GACGTATTCTGGCAGACCGGCGCCGTGCCCGAAGGACTGTGGGTGCCCGAACAGGGCGTGGCCGGTTATCGCGGGCGCGGCTAGGGTTCAGTCTGCCAGCGTGATGAAGCTGTCGATCACCCGCTTGGTGCCGGCTTGCTCGAACGCTATTTCCAGCTTGTTGCCTTCCTGATCGACCACGGTGCCATAACCGAACTTGTCGTGGAACACGCGGCTGCCAACTGCGACATCGGTGCGGGCCTTGGCGGCAAAGCTGGCCGCGCTGCGGCGGCTCTCCTCCACCCGCGCCGGGCGGTTGTCATAGCCGGTGGCGAGGGCCCGCTGCCAGCCGGGCCCGCGGGTGTTGCCGCGATCCGGGCGAGCCTGGCTGACATGGGCGAACGGGTCGTCGGTCTCGCTCCAGTTGGCGCGCCACAGGGAGGCGCCTCCGGTCAGCGTGGTTTCCTGCTCGATATGCTCGTCGGGCAGTTCTTCGATGAAGCGGCTCGGGATCGAGCTGGTCCACTGGCCGTAAATGCGGCGGTTGGCGGCATCTGCCAGCGCGGCTTCTGCCTCCGCCCCTGTGCCGGTCACCGCGTCGCGTAAGGCTTGCCAACTGGCCAGTGGACGGCCGGCAGCCTTGCCGTGCTTGCGGTCTCGGGTCTGGTGCTGATCGCGGCCGCAGGGATTGCGGCACAAGGCGACGGCGGGGGGCTGATCCTGACGGGGCTGGCGCTGAGCCAGTGGGGGGCCTTGATGCGGCTCTTTGGCCGAGGATAGAACTGCCTGCCCCGCCTGTCCCACGGTGGGACATTTTCCCGAACAAGCCTTATCAATAGCTTACGCGCCGCTGTTCACCACTTTTTAATGATTGTCGCCGTCAGACGGCGGCTTTCACCGCATCCACGATGCTGCCGACGACCCGGCGCAGAAGCGCCTCATCCTCGCATTCGGCCATGACGCGGATCAGGGGTTCGGTGCCGGATTTGCGGATCAGCAG
>NCJP01000270.1 GCA_002278985.1 Erythrobacter sp. 34-65-8 | reverse complement strand
GTTCGGGTGCAGATATCCCCCATAATCATAAAGGTTGCCGTGCCACCGCCAAAGCATTCCGGCAGGTTGGGGCAGGCGGCTTCTTCACAGACGGTATGCAGTTTTTGCGCACGCAAGGTGTCTTTAATGCGTTGTACCTCTGTGGGTGCGGTCGTCAGCGGTGGAGGCCCACAGGAACGGCGCGGGGAAGTCCACGCCCGCGACCAGCTTCTGGTAGGGTGAGTAGGGCTCGATCCAGGCGCGCTGTTCCGGAATGCGCGGGTCGCCATATTCGCCGATCCAAGATGCCCCGCGTCCGATCAGGTGATAGCGGAGCATGTCGAACAGCGGGATCTGCACGATCGCAGCGCCGAACAGGTCCGGCCGCTGGGTGAAGGCGGTGCCGACCAGCAGGCCGCCCTGGCTGCCGCCCTGGATGCCGAGGTGCTGCGGGCTGGTGATCTTGCGCGCCACCAGGTCGTCCCCGATGGCGATGAAATCGTCCCAGGTCCGCTGCTTGTTCTCGCGGATCGCGGTCTGGTGCCAGTTCGGCCCGAACTCGCCGCCGCCGCGCATGTTGCCCAGCACATAGACCCCGCCACGCTCCAGCCACAGCTTGCCGGTGGTGCCAAGGTAGGCGGGCAGGCGGGGGACCTGAAAGCCCCCGTAGCCGGTCAGCAGGGTCGGCGCGGTGCCATCCAGCTTCATGCCCTTGGGCTTGACCACGAAGTAGGGGATCCTGGTCCCGTCCTTGCTGGTCGCTTCGTACTGGACCACTTCGGCCCCGGCCTTGTCGAAGTACGAGGGCGAGGTCTTCAGCACTTCCGCGGTTGCATCGGTGCCATCGCGGTAGAACAGGCGCGAGGGGTTGAGGAAGTCGGTGACGGTGAACATCACCTCGTCGCGCTCGTCGGACGAGGCGGCAATGGCGATGGTGGCGTTCTCCGGCAGGTCGACCGGGCTCTGCACCCATTTGCCATCGGCGAAGTCGAACTTCACCACCTTGCCGCGCACATTGTCGAGCAGGTTGACGTAGAGGCTTTCCGAAGTGACGGTTGCGCCCTGCTTGGTCTGGCGGTCAGCCGGGGCCCAGACGAGGGTCTTCTTCGCACCGTTGGGGTCGGCCTTGAACGCCTCCAGATCGACCGCGACGAGCGAATCCGCCGGGAAAGTCTGGCCTTGTGTTTCCCAGTCGACATCGGTCGAGAACAGGATGTGCCCGTCAACGATACCGTAAGGCGATGCCTTGAGCGGGATATCGAGCCGCAGCCAGTCACCATCCTTCTGGAAATAGTACTCGGTTTCGTGGAAGCTGACCGCGCGGAAGGCGGTCATGCCGTGGATCACGGCCTTGCCGTCGCGGAGCAGGCTGGCGCCGGACCACACGTCCTTGGGCGAGCCGCGGAAGATTTCCTGGGCCTGATCGATCGACTGGCCGCGCTTCCACACGCGGGTGGTGAAGGGATACTCGCTCTCGGTCTGGAGCGACGTGTCGAAGTTGCGGGTGACCAGCAGCGTGTCGCGGTCGATCCACTGGATGTTGCCCTGGCTTTCCGGCAGTTCGAAGCCGCCTTCCACGAACGACTTCGTGACCATGTCGAATTCGCGCAGCACGGTCGCGTCCTTGCCGCCGTCGCTCAGCGCGATCATGCACATCCGCTGTTCGGGCGGCAGGCAGGTCGAGCCCTGGTAGACCCATTCCTTGCCCTCGGCCTTGGCCAGGGCATCGACATCGAGCACGATCTCCCACTCGGGCTTGTCGGTGCGGTAGCTGGCGAGCGTGGTCTTGCGGACGAGGCCGCGCGGGTTCGCCTTGTCCTGCCAGAAATTGTACAGGCCGTCAGGGCGGATCGAGACGAACGGGATGCGATCCTCGCTGTCGAAGATTGCCAGCGCCTCGGCCTTCAGTTGCTCGAAGCGCGGATCCTTCGCCAGCAGGTCCATGGTCCGCTCGTTCTCGGCCTTGACCCAGGCGAGCGCTTCCTCGCTGCGGGCTTCCTCCAGCCAGATGTAGGGATCGACGTCTGCTTCGGCGACGGGGGTGGAGGCCACGTTTTCTCCTGTCTGCTGGGCGGCGAGGGGGGCGGCCCCAAGTGCGGAAAAGGCGAGCGAAGCCGCAAGCGCGCGGCGGGAAATGCTGGTCATGCGGTGTGTGCGTCCCTTTGCCATG
>NCJP01000049.1 GCA_002278985.1 Erythrobacter sp. 34-65-8 | reverse complement strand
AACGCCCAGCCGGGCAATATCGGTCAGCCGGTCGAGCGTGATCGAAACGGGGATTGTCTCACGCACCTCCAGCTTGCGGGCCACGGCCGGGGTCAGGCGAAGGCGGTACTGACCATAGGGCACGCGGTCGAACAGGAAGAACCCGTCGTATTCGCTCAGGGTTGAGGCCACCACCGCTCCCTTGCGATCAACCAGCTCCAGCTCCGCGCCGGCCTGTGGCGTTCCGTTCGGGGTAAGGAGCGTACCTTCTACTTCGCCCGAAGGCGAGATCGGCAGGAGCACTTCCGTGGCCACACCCGGTCGCGGCACGACCACGACCCCCTTGCTGGCGGGAACAAGAAACGGGTCGTCCAGCGAGGACAGATCAACACCCACCAGCACCGGCTGGAACGGGGCAAGGCCATCGACCACCGCCTTGCCGTTTTCGCCCGTCACCGCGTCGCGGAAACGCAGGCCGGCCTCCACCATTACGCCCTCGATCGGCTCTTCACCCGGCGAAAGGCGGCCGTCCCCGTCATCATCGCGGAATACCGTGACCGAGGCCTGGCCATTGCGGGCAAGGCGCTGGCTGGTCATCCGCACGCCCCCCCTGGCCGGGTCCGGGCCGAGACTGAAGGCGAGCGAAACATTGGCACCGATCCCGCCATTGGTGGCATAGCTTGCATCGGCTCTGAGAGCGAACCGCCTGAAATCGCGAGTGTACCCAAGCGTGAAGTCGGTCGTCCCGGTGGCGGTTTCAAACTCGGCCTCGAAGTTGAGATCCGATTTGTCATCGAGCCGCTTGCCGGTCGACAGGCGGGCCCGCTCAAGCCCCTTGTCCGGGCCATCGAGGACGAAATCCGCCCCGGCCCGCAACGGCAGCCCGAACAGGCGGCGGCTGGCGAGAAGGCGCAGCCGGGTTCCCGGATCGTTGCCCGCGCTGCCCGATTCGCGGCGCAGCTCCGCCCTCAGGCTGGTGCCCAGCACGCGCGCGCTGGTGCCCAGAAACCATTCGTTAACCTTTGACCCGTCGCGGCGCTCGATCCGGCTGACCCCGGCTTGGATTGGCAGGACAAATTTTCCCATTTTCAACGAGGTATCAGCCCGCAGCCCCGCCCGGTAGTTCAGCGTATCGCTGCCGAAATCGCTCTGGAAGGCACCTGTGACCCAGGCGGCGTTGGCCGCAAGGTTGACCGGCCCCACCTTGCCAAGGGCGGTTGCCTCGACGAAGAAACCAGCGCCGAGTTCGTGCGCGCCAGCCAGTTGCACCTGCATTGCGCCGAAGGTGCGTTGCAGATTGGCCTCCAGGTATTGTCGTCTTTTGCCGGAGAGCACGAAGCTCTGGTAGCCGAGGGCAACGCTGGTGCGCTCGTCCAGCCCGCGCTCGACCCCCACGCCCCAGCGCCAGTGGCCGGAATCGGGCAGGACGAATCGCTTGCGCAGCTCGATCAGGTCGCGGTCCTGCTGGACAATGCCGCCCCAATAGAAAGTCTTGCCAGGCTGGACCATCTCCCGGCCCACCGGAACGTCTTCCCGCACCCGGCGGACCTGGCCTTGCGGGCCATAGAGCACGATCTCGAACTCGTTGCGGCCGAACTGCAGGTCAATCTCATCGAACAGGTAGCGTCCGCTACCATCTTCCTGCTGGAAGGCGATCAGCTGGCCATTGCGATAGAGTTCGGCATCCCACCCGGCGGGCAGGGCACCGCGCAGGGTGGTGGTGGCAAAGCGCGCCGAGGCGCCAAGCGGCCGGTTGCCGATAAATGCGCCCCGGCCGACCACGCTGCGGCCGGTCAACTGCCCGGGCAGCAGTTCGACATCGCCGGCGGCGACACGGGTCGCACTGAGCGGTCCGAGCAGCCCGCCTTCAGGCTGGTTGCGATAGGCGGTGACGCGCAGGGACTGGGGCTGGAGCCGGTCATCCGATGCCAGGCGGGCAGTGTAGCTAGCCTTGCCCAGCTCCCCTGCAGCCGTCATTTCGTAGCGGACCGAGCGGGTGGTCGTGCCCGATACGCTGCTGGCGCGGGCCTGAAGGTTCACATCGACTGAAGGGGTCCGCCAGAGCCGGTATTCGGCGTCGGCCCTCGGGAAAGCTGCCAGATCGAAAGTCTGCGAAGGCTTGCGAAGTCGCGCGGCGCGACTTCTGCGCTCGATTGCCTCGATAAACGGCAGTTTCGCGGCGTTATCGATCCGGATTGCCGAATTGTAGAGGTCGGCAGTCATGCCCACCCCGAACCAGCGCGAGAGCGCCTCCAGCCGGACACACCAGCCCTCGGGAGTATCGAGGATCTCATCTTGGATCGGCGCTGCGCCTGTGTTCTTGTTTTGTACCGTATTTGAGTCGCGGTCGATCACGAAGGTCTGGTCTTCCGAGAACAGCCAGCCGGTTGCGCGGCGCGACTTCTTGTCGAGGCGCACCGGCAGATCGAACGACTGGATGACGTCACCCAGATCGAGGCACACACCGCGGTCGGTCTGGTAGCCGCGGACTTCGTTGAGGAATTCATGCTTGCCGACGGTGAACTTCATCAACAGCGCATCATCGTCGCTCGCCTGCCAGCGCGATTGTGCCAGGGCCGGCGCAGACGCGCCAAGCGCCACCGCAGCGAGTGCGATGGCGCCAAGCGCAGGTTGGCCAAATGCCCTGGGTGCGAAGCGCGACATGGATATGACCCGGCGGGGTGCTGGTCCGTGTTCTGCTAGAGGACCGTGTCGATGGCAGCGATCAGGCCGCCTCCGGCAGCGGCGGCTTCACGGTATTCGATCCGCACCGGGCCGTTGAGGCGGGCAGCCTCGTCATTGGCGACGGGCAGGTTGAATTCGCGGGAAGGAACCTCGGCATAGACCGCCAGCCCGCGCGCGGCATAGAGCAGCTCGCCGCTTCCCTGACGCAGGATCTGGAGATCACCATAGGTCGAGGCCTGACCGGCGCGGTTGACCGTCACCCGGATTTCACTGCGCTCCCCTGCACGCTCGATGCGCGGCTGTTCCAGCGCCGCCTTGGCTTCAAGCTGGCCATGACGCACGATGATGGGGATAGTCACCCCATATACCGGCACCAACTTCAGTTTGAGGCCCGGCTCGCTTGCTTCCTCGTCGGTCACCTTGACCGGGCGCGGGATGGCACGGAACGCCATGTGGACGCGATACTCGCCATCCGGCAGCTCTGCCCCTGGACGAGCCGAAAGGCGGACGGCCTGGGGCTGGCCTGGCGGCAGGGTGATGCGACGCGGAGCGTAGCGGATCATTTCCAGCGCAGCGAGTTCGATGGCATTGGCCTGATCCGGCTCGACATCGATCAATCCGCCCTCGGGCGTCATCCGGCGCAGTTCCAGTTCCACCCGGTAGGTGGCCTCCTCACTGCCGATGTTGCTCAGGATCACTTCCGTGCCGCGCCTGCCATCCAGGATGACCCGGGTCGGGGCGACCAGCAGGTCACCCTGGGCCTTTGCGGGTAGTGCTGGCAGGGTACCAGCGAGGGCAATGGCGACAATTGCGGCATAGCGGGCCAGCTTGCCCGGCAGGCGATGATTCGAGCCTGTGGTCTTCATGTGTTCGGCGTCCCTTTCCTCACCCCTAAGGGGAATCCCTGATGGTCGCCGAAAGGATTAGGACAGCGTGGTTAAGATGCTCCTAACCATAGGAAGCGCGGCGCAATGCCTTGGCCTGAACACCAACAGGGGCGCATCCGTTGCCGGATACGCCCCTGCCGAAGGCTCGCGCTCGGGGCCAAAGCCCCGACCATGCGGCTTATTCGTAGTCGACGGTCACGTCGAAGTTCACGCTGTAGGTGCCTTCGACTTCCGATCCGTCAAACGTGGCGGTGCCGCCGACTGCAAAGGCAGCCTCGCCCACACCCGTGGCCGTACCGCCACCGGCGAGGCCGGCATCCGCGATATCAACGTAGTGCTTGCCGCTGAGCGCATCGAAGGCGGCATCCGTGGTGAAGCTGTCGAGCTCGATTTCGACCGATGCGGCAACCGCGCCGCCCGAAACGAGAGCAGCAGAATCGCTGTGCAGCATCACCAGTGCACCGCCCGACGTATCCGGCAGGTCGATGAAGAGGCGCTTGCCGATGGTGCCACCGTCGATCGAGAACGCCGCAGCCGAATTCGTGCCGTGGCAGACGAAGCCCGCGCCGCAGGACAGAACGCCCGCAGCCGAGACGGTCACATCACCGCCGGCCGGATCCACGACGATCGCACCGAAATCGAGGTCGGCGTCCTTGGTGACGGTGAAGGCCTGCACCACGTCGGCGGTGGCAGTGGCGGTGGCGGTTTCAGCGGCGTTGGCGGCCGAAGCGAGTGCCATAGCGGCGATGGCAGCGCCGGCAGCGCCCATACGAAGTGTCTTGATCATTGAACCTGGTCCCTTTGCAAGCATGGTCTTGTCCCGTCCGGGGCAGGCCGATTCGGCACCCCCCGTGGGACAGGTTTGCGACCCGTCCCTTCCATGCTTGTACAAACCCTTAGTTCAGCCTTTACTGTCGGGTATGGTTAACAGAGCGGGGCCGCGCGTTAACGAAGTCCACTGAGACTTTGGCGTTTTATATCGGTAATTCAGGCAGTTATTGCGATGAAAACGAGCCTAGATGTCCCCGCCGGTGAGACGCTGGCAGATGAGATCAAGCTGATCAAGCGACCGGTAGCGAATTGTCACCGTTCCGGATCTGGGGTCCGTATCCGTCTTGATCCGGACCGGAAGTCCCAGAAATTCCTCCAGATGACCCTGAACCGCGGCGATGTCTGCGTCCTTGGCCGGATCGCGCGAGGTGCGCGAACGGCGTGAATCGCGCGCGGGCGCGTTGGCCGCCTTGACCAGTGCCTCCGTGTCCCGGACTGACATTTTCCCGGCAACGACCTGCCGGGCGAGCTCCACCGCCCGGTCGTGGCCAATCAGGGCCCGTGCGTGGCCCATCGACAGCGCCCCCTGCTCGACCAGATCGAGCACTTCAGCCGGCAGAGCGAGCAGTCGCTGGAGATTGGCAACGTGGCTGCGGGATTTGTCCACCAGCCGCGCAATCTCGGCCTGGGTGAGTGCCTCGACTTCCGACAGGCGGTGATAGGCGCGCGCCTCCTCGACCGGGTTGAGGTCTTCGCGCTGGATATTCTCGATCAGGGCGAGCGCCATGGCGTCGTGATCGTCGAGCTCGCGCACCAGGGCGGGGATTTCGTGCAGCCGCGCCCGCTGCGCCGCACGCCACCGCCGCTCCCCCGCCACCAGTTGGTAGCGGCCGTTGGCCAGCGGGCGCACAATGACCGGCTGGATTACCCCGCGCGCGGAAATCGAGGCGGCAAGCTCGTCGAGCGCCGCTTCGTCGAAATGCCGCCGTGGCTGGCCGGGCAAGGGTTCGATTGCGGCGACCGCCAGCGAAGCAAGACCGGAAACTTGCGGCGTCTCGGCAATCAGGCCCGCCTCTTCCGGCCGGGAGGAAGACGTGGTACTGATGAGGGGTTCCTCACGGCGGGTTTCCCCCAGCAAGGCGCCAAGCCCTTTGCCCAGGCGCTTGCCGCGCTCAGCCGCCGGGCGCGCAGGCACGGAATAGCGGATCGGATCAGATGGGTCGCTCATGCTGCTTTCCTTTGCGCGGGAAGGCGCCCGATAAGCTCGCGCGCGAGGGCGATATAAGCCCTGCTTCCCGGGCAGGAATGGTCGTAGACGAGTGCGGGCAGACCATGGCTCGGGGCTTCTGACAGGCGGACGTTGCGCGGGATGACGGCTTCGAACACGAGCCCGCCGAGGCAATCGCGCACATCGTCTGCCACCTGGTCCGTCAGACGGTTGCGCCGGTCGAACATGGTCAGGACAACCCCGATGATGCCGAGGTCAGGGTTAAAGCGTTGCTGCACCCGCTCGACCGTCTGGAGCAGCTGGCTGAGGCCCTCAAGAGCGAAGAACTCGCACTGAAGGGGCACGAGCAAGGTATTGGCGGCGTTAAGCGCGTTAAGCGTGAGCAAACCGAGCGAAGGCGGGCAATCGATAAAGCAGATGTCATGCCCACTGTGACCGGAAAGCACCGTGCGCAGACGCTCGGTGCGATCCTGCACCGAAACCAGCTCTACCTCCGCCCCGGACAGATCTACCGTCGCTGGCACGATATCGAGGCCGGGAATCGCCGTCGGCACGACACATTCGGCCAGCGGGGCCTGCTCTACCAGCAGATCATAACTGGACGATTCGCGGGCTGAACCGGGAATGCCGAGCCCGGTCGAGGCGTTGCCCTGCGGATCAAGGTCAATCAGCAGCGTCTTCCACCCGGTGGCAGCCATGGCAGTGGCAATGTTAATTGCCGTAGTGGTCTTGCCCACTCCACCCTTCTGATTGGCGATCGCAATTGTGATCATAGCTTGCCCCGTCTGATCATGGCCTGTGCCTCTTTGTTCAATCGGCCAACGACGATTCCCGCGTCAGGGTCGGTCAGCGATTGTTCCACGTGAAACGTCTGGCGAATCCAGTCTGGCATGTCATGCAATTCCTGCGCCGCAGATCGCCCCTTCGGCAACAGGTACATGGTACGCTCTGTGGAAAAGCGGGTCGACAACCGGTATGTTGCGGCAAGCGGCGCGAAAGCTCGCGCGGAAATGACCGCCACGGGTGCGGTTTCGACCTGCTCAAGACGCCGCCCTTCGATTCGGCAGGCAGCAAGACCAAGCTCGCCCACGATCCGTTCCAGCCAATCGATTCGCTTGCGCCGACTTTCGACCAGAGTGATTTCCTGGCCGGACTGAAGGATGGCGATAATAAGACCCGGAAAACCTGCACCACTGCCGAGGTCGAGCCACGGGCCCGCTGTTTCACGTGGAACATGGGCAAGCAGTTGGGCGCTGTCGGCAATATGTCTGCACCAAACGTGGGGTAGAGAGGCCGCAGCAACCAGATTCTGCCGCCCGTTCTCCTCACCCAGCCGGGCAGTGAACAGATCCAGCTGGTCCATGATCACCGGATCATTGACCAGGCCCGCCACATAGGCCCGGGCCTCAGTCTCATTGCGGATCATGCCGCCTCTCTCGCGATCTTGCGCGCATGCACCAGGACAGCCGATAACGCGGCGGGCGTAATGCCCTGAACGCGACCTGCAGCGGCGAGCGTGGCAGGGCATGCCGCGCTCAGTCGTTCGATCATCTCGTTCGAGAGTCCCGGTACCGCCGAATAGGGGAAATCCGCCGCTAGGGAGACCGCTTCACTGGACCTCAAGTCCCTCAGTTCGGAATCCTGTCGAGCGAGATAGGGCGCATAGGCAGCATCCTCGATTGCCTCGTTAGCTGCATCATCTTCAGAGGCGGCTTCCGGCGGTAGCCAGTAGGAGAGCATAGACCTCGGCAGCCCCCCCTGCGAAATCCATTCGCCCACCGAGCGGCTCCCGGCATCACGCCGCACCGGAACACCGGCGTCTGCCAGGGTACTTCCGGTGACGGTGCGCGCCAGTGCGCTTTGCCAGTGCTGCAGGCGATCCTGGTAACCGGCGAACCATCGCAACCGATCAGAGCCAACGCAGCCCGCCTTGATGGCGAGGGGTGTCAGTCTGGACGAAGCGTTGTTGGCCCGCAGACGCAAACGGTATTCGGCCCGGGCCGTCAGCATTCGATAAGGCTCGGTCACCCCGTGAAGGGTGAGATCGTCCACCATGACAGCCATGTAGGAATTCGCCCGGTCAAGCGCGGCGGGTTCGGTGCCTCTCACCAAAGCAGCGGCGTGCATTCCCGCAACCAGCCCTTGGGCCGCCGCCTCCTCATATCCGGTCGTGCCGTTGATCTGCCCTGCGCAGAAGAGGCCGGGGATGGCACGGCATTCCAGACCGGTCGTCAGCGCCCGGGGATCGATATGGTCGTATTCCACGGCATAACCGGGAACGACCATTTCAACGGCCCCCAGCCCCGCCATGGACCGCAGCATCTCCAACTGCACATCGGTGGGCAGCGAGGTACTGATGCCGTTGGGATAAACCAGATGACTGTCCAGCCCTTCCGGCTCCAGAAAGACCTGATGGCCATCGCGATCGCCGAAGCGGTGGATTTTGTCTTCGATGGAGGGGCAGTATCGCGGGCCAGCCGCCCCGATCGCACCGCTGAACAAGGGCGACCGGTGCAGATTGGCCCGGATGATATCGTGGCTGCGGGCATTGGTCCGGGTGATGGCGCAGAAAACCTGGGGCAAAGCCCTTTTCCCGCTCATCGGCGACATGGTCCAGCAGCCATCGTCAGACGGTTGCTCTTCAAGAGCAGCCCAGTCGATGGTCCGGCCATCGAGCCGGGGGGGCGTGCCGGTCTTCAGCCGGGCCATCGGCAAATCGGCGGCCCGCAACTGCTCTGCCAGCCGCCGTGCAGCATTCTCCCCGATCCGCCCGCCCTCAAGCCGCTCTTCGCCCCGGAACAAAGTGCCGCCAAGGAAGGTGCCCGTGCACAGGACAACCGCCCCTGACACAAGCTCGGTGCCATCAGCGAGGTCCAGACCAGCGATACGGCCACCCTCCAACCTGAGCGCGGCCGCCTCCCCCTCGATCAGGGTCAATCCTGCGTGCGACCGGACCATGTGCTGGATCGCAGCCTTGAAGCGTTTCCGATCGGCTTGTACCCGGGGGCCCCAGACGGCGCTGCCCTTGGACATGTTGAGCATCCGATAGTGGATGGCCCCAGCATCCGCCGCTCGCCCGATTATCCCGTCAAAGGCGTCCACTTCGCGAACCAGATGCCCCTTCCCCAGACCGCCAATGGCCGGGTTGCAGCTCATGGCTCCGATCGCCTTCAGATCAAACGAGACGAGGCCGACCCGCGCGCCCATGCGCGCTGCAACACAGGCCGCTTCGACGCCGGCATGTCCGCCGCCGACCACAAGGATATCGTAATGGTGCATGGAAGCTCGTTAGCGCACCACAGGCGGATTTTCCAGAACCGCTTACTGGTGTTTCACGTGAAACATCATTTCCCGATGCAGAAGCGCCCGAACAAAGCATCAAGCATATCTTCGGTCGAAGCGCGTCCGGTAAGGCGATCAAGCGATACCCGCGCCAGCCGGA
>NCJP01000269.1 GCA_002278985.1 Erythrobacter sp. 34-65-8 | reverse complement strand
TCGTCGACGAGGCACTCGTAGACCCAGTCGACATCGTCGTCTTCGCCGTCTTCAAGCAGGCGAAAGGCCACCACTGAGCCGGTCGGATAACTGACGGAACGTCCCATCGTCAGTCTCCCGCTCAGGCCGCTTCAGCGAGATCGATGTCGGCCTCGCTTTTGCTGGACTGGTGACCACCCAGTTCGAGCAGCAGGCTGGCTGCTTCTTCGGCCTTGGCCGCAGCGGTCAGGATCGCGCGCTCGTCCGACTTGAGGATCTCGAGCCAGGACGCGATGTAGCTGGCGTGATGGTCGAGGTGGGTAACTGGGAGACCCAGTTCGGCTCCAAGGATGGCCGAGGACAGCTCAGCAATCAGTTCCTCGGCAGCATAGGCGTCGCTGCCGAAACGGTTCTTGAGATCGCGATCGAGCCGCGAGGAATGCCCCGTCCAGTGCGACAGCTCGTGCGCGAGTGTCGCGTAATAGTGGTCATAGGCTTCGAAGAGTTCAGCAGGCGGCATGGTGACCCGGTCGCGCAGCGGCTCGTAATAGGCCTGGGCACCATGATGGCGCAGGTCTGCGCCGATCTCGGCGAAGAAGGCATCAAGCCGGTCTTCGCGCCCTTCGGGCTCAAGCGTGGCAACCAGTGGCTTGGGATGGTAGAACTCCGAGAGGCCATCGCACTGGTCGGCATTGAAGACAGCATAGGCCTTGAGCACGCGCCGGTTCTCGGTGTCGGCTTCGCCTTCGGCGGTCTCAATCTCCTTCGTGTAGCTCTTGTAGAAGATCGCGATGGTCGATTTCTCGCCCTTGCGGACCTGTCCACCAAGCTTCTGGCACTGGCGGTAGGTCATCCAGTAAGGCGAGGCGAAGCCGCAGCCATCGGCCACCATCCACAGCCAGAAGGTGTTCATGCCGCGATAGGGCGTCCCGCAGGAGCGCAAGGGCCGCGAGATTGGCACACCGCGCCACGGCTTGACCCAGGGCTTGGTGCCTTGCTCAAGCTTTTCGATGATGGCGGCGGTGATGCGCTGGGCCGGCGAAGCTGAAGCGGTGCTGCGGGACTTGGTCATGGGAGTTCTCCTGATCGCCGGGACGGGCATGTCCCGGTTCAGGAAGAGCAAAGCTCCCTCTCCTCTCTCCTTGCTGCGTTTCACGTTGCACGCGCCGGATCTTCCGTCGGACACGGGGTTGCACGGCAAGCAATCGCACAAAGACCGATCCCCGCGGCTTGCCCATTCGCTTGCGATCGGCTAACCGCCCGCCAATGCGCCAGCTCCATTTCCTGTTTTTGTTGGCATTGCTCCTGGTCTCGCATGGCGGGCTTCCGGGATCGATTCCGCATCTGGAAGCGGCGCATGCACACGAGGCGGCAAGCGCGCATCATGCGCATGAGCACAATTCCGCCGATGTCATCGAGGTCGAGACAGACGCCGATTCGCTCGCGTCCGAAGATATCGTGCCTCACCCCGCTTCGCATTCGCACAGCTCGATTGCGATGCCGGACCAGACCGAGTTCGCGGGCAACGCCCCAGCGCCTCGAACACTTCTGCGGCCGGGCGAGACATCGCCTCTCATCGGCTTTTCGCCAGCTCCGTTAACCCAGCCCCCATCAGCCTGATTTTCTGAATCCGGCCCGCATTCCGGGCCACTTTCCGTTCAGACAATCAGGAGCAATCTATCATGCACGTGTCCACGCGTGCCGCCCTTCTGGCGGCCACGTTGGTGTGGGCGACCTCGGCATCCGCCCAGACGTACACACTCGAGGAGGCCGTTCGAACTGCGGTCGCCAGTTCACCGCAGGGCGAGGCGACCGCCGCGCGCCTCGACGGCCTCACCGCAGTGCGAAGCGCTGCCGATACCAACCCTGCACCCACGATCGATGGGACCGTCGAGAACATCGGCACCCCGGGCTTTTCGCAATGGCAGATCGACGGGACCTACAACCAGCGACTGGAGCGAGGCGGCAAGCGCGCGGCGCGTGTGGGCCTCGCGCAAGGCGATATCGCCGTTGCCGAGGCCGAGGCACTCGTTCGGCGTCTCGATCTCGCAAGCGAAGTCCAGGCGTTGTACGTGGAAGCGCAGGCTGCGGCCCTGTCGCTCGAACTTGCCAGGAGCAGGGTCGAGATCGCCGAGACCCTCGCCAATGAGGTGCAGCGCAGGGTCGATGAGGCGCGCGACCCT
>NCJP01000268.1 GCA_002278985.1 Erythrobacter sp. 34-65-8 | reverse complement strand
CGGCTTTGGCCGCTTCGTGGTGCAGGTCGATCTGCTCGCGCATCCACGCCGGTTCGCCGCACAGGTCGGCATAGTCGGTCCCGGTCTTGACGCAGGCGGCCACCAGCGCATCGCCATAGAGCTGGTACGGACCAACTGTAGTCAGGACGACTTTCGTACGGCCGCACATCGCATCGAGGCTGGCCGGATCGTCGGCATCGGCCACCACCAGCGGTGTGTCCGCGGGCGCGCCGATTGCGTCGCGCACTTCCTGCAGCTTGGTCAGGCTGCGCCCGGCCATTGCCCATTTTGGGGCATCGGCCTTGCCCGCATATTCGCGCACGAAGTGTTCGGCCACGAGACGGCCGGTATAGCCGGTGGCGCCATATACGATGATGTCGAATTGACGCGGGTCACGGGTCATGCGGATTCTCCTCGGGTCGGATCAGATACGGTACAGTGCGGTGAACGGGCACCGGAAGACTTGACACTTGCTTGACGAACTTGACACCCTGACAATTTCGCTCTGTACATTCATCATACTGATTAGAAATAATTTTCTGCCCTTGCTCGGGCCTCCTGCCAATTGACTGCCCCCCGGGGGGGCAGAGGTTGGCCGGGCAGCCCTGCCCCAAGCGTTCTGCGGTTCATAACAGGTAAGCGCGGTGTAGGAAAAGGCTGCGTGATCCCGTGCACGGGGCAGGTCTAAAGCCGCGGCAGGGTCACGCCGCGCTGGCCCATGTATTTGCCGGCGCGGTCCTTGTAGCTGGTCTCGCACCGCTCGTTGCCCTGCAGGAACAGGAACTGGCAGGCGCCTTCGTTGGCGTAGATTTTCGCGGGCAGCGGGGTGGTGTTGGAGAACTCCAGCGTCACGTGCCCTTCCCAGCCCGGCTCCAGCGGGGTGACATTGACGATGATCCCGCACCGCGCGTAGGTCGATTTGCCGAGGCAGATCACCAGCACATCTTCCGGCACGCGGAAATATTCCACCGTGCGGGCCAGCGCGAAGCTGTTGGGCGGGATGATGCAGACATCGGTCTCACGGTCGACGAAGCTCTTCGGGTCGAACTGCTTGGGATCGACCACGCTGGAATCGACGTTGGTGAAGATCTTGAACTCGGGCGCCACCCGCGCGTCGTAGCCATAGCTCGACAGGCCATAGGAGATGCAGCCTTCGCGCCGCTGCGCTTCCACGAACGGCTCGATCATGCCGTGTTCGAGCGCTTGGGTACGGATCCATTTGTCTGAGAGAATCGCCATGGCGATGTGATTCCCGAGCCGGCCCGCGCGGGCAAGATGGCGCGCGCGCTGTCCCCCGTTACTTGCATTCGTGTGGCGGACGCAAACCTCCCGCCCCGCCTCGAAATCAACGCCGCTTTCGGGGCGGCGCGAGCCAGGGGTTGAGCTTGCCGAGGTGGTCGAGCCACTGGCGCGGCTTGCGCAGCATCGACTGGGGATAGACCACCTTGATCCCGACGATTTCGGCCATGGCGCCAACGAAGTGGAGGCAGTTGCGCCGATCCAGATCGTAGTACTTGCCCGGCGCGGTGCGCCAGCGTTCCACCTCTGCCCTGACCCGGCGGTACTGCGCATCGCTCAGCTTGACGGTGAAGTGGCGCTTGGTCGATTTGATGTATTTCGCCGGCTCGACCTGGATCGCGTGCTCGACCGGCCCCTGCAGCACCGCGCGGCTCACCTCCTTGGCGGTGAAGCCGTAGTTCTCGCTGACCCGCTCTCCGGTTGCGTCCAGCGTGCCTTCAAGGACGATGAAGGTGTGCGAATAGCGGCCGGAGAACAGGGAGCCGCTGAACGAATGGAAGCTCATCAGCACGTCGGCACTGGCAGCGCCGGGCCAGGCGAGCGCGATCAGCGCCAGCAGGGTAGCAAGAAAGCGATTCATCCCGCCACCCTTAGCAAGCCCGGGCCGCATCCGGCAAACCCCGCGGGCTCAGCTGGCCAGCAGGCTGGCATTCCCGCCCGCCGCTGTGGTGTCGATGCAGACAACCCGTTCGGTTGCGAAGCGGGCGACGTAATGCGGCCCGCCGGCCTTCGGCCCGGTGCCCGACAGGCCTTCCCCGCCGAACGGCTGGCTTTCCACCACCGCGCCGATCTGGTTGCGGTTGACGTAGAAATTGCCCACCCGCGCGCGTGCTTCGACCAGCCGCCGGGTGGCGGCAATGCGG
>NCJP01000267.1 GCA_002278985.1 Erythrobacter sp. 34-65-8 | reverse complement strand
ACGCCGGGCAACTGGTCGATCACGATGTCCGCAAGGGCACGCCCGATGCCGACGCGGCCGACGACTGCATCTACGCCAACCTTTCCGCCCCGATCCGGCTGTCCACCGCGCTGATCGAGCGGCTCCGTTCCCGCCCGGAGGCGGCCATCGTCAACGTTACCAGCGGCCTCGCCATTGCCCCGGCGGCGCGCCAGCCGGTCTATTGCGCCACCAAGGCGGGCCTGCGGTTCTACACCCTGGCCCTTCGCGAGCAGCTCAAAGGCAGCACGGTGCGGGTGATTGAGGCGCTGCCGCCGGTGGTCGACACCCAGATGAACGCCGGCAATCCGATGAAGAAGATGCCCGCCGCTGAATGCGCCCGCCAGATCGTAACGGCGATCGAGCAGGGCCGGGACGAGGCCAATATCGGCATGACCCGCGCCCTGCGCTGGGCCGAATCGATCTCGCCTGCGCTGGCCCGGCGCATCACACTGCGCTTTTGACAGCCCAAGCTGCGTTTGCTTGACGCTGGGGCAAGGGGATGGCTAACCGCCCCAACCAAGCCATGCATACGAATGCCTGCCCGTGAATCAGGCACCACTCAGGGAGCGCCGATGTCCGCCAATATCGCCGAAATGGAAAAGCGCCGCGAAGCCGCCCGCGTGGGCGGCGGCCAGAAGCGGATCGACGCGCAGCACGCCAAGGGCAAGCTGACCGCGCGCGAACGCCTCGAAGTGCTGCTCGACGAGGACAGCTTCGAGGAGCTGGACACCTATGTCGAGCATGACTGCGTCGATTTCGGGATGGAGCAGCAGAAGATCCCGGGTGACGGTGTGGTCACCGGCAGCGGCACGATCAACGGGCGGCTGGTGTTCGTGTTCAGCCAGGATTTCACCGTGTTCGGCGGCTCTCTTTCCAAGCGCCATGCGGAGAAGATCTGCAAGGTGATGGACATGGCGATGAAGGTCGGCGCGCCGGTGATCGGCCTCAACGATTCGGGCGGCGCGCGGATTCAGGAAGGTGTCGCCAGCCTCGGCGGCTATGCCGAAGTGTTCCAGCGCAACGTTCTGGCGAGCGGTGTGGTGCCGCAGATTTCGCTGATCATGGGGCCATGCGCGGGCGGTGCGGTCTATTCCCCGGCGATGACCGACTTCATCTTCATGGTGAAGGACAGCTCCTACATGTTCGTCACCGGGCCGGACGTGGTCAAGACCGTGACCAACGAAGTGGTGACGCAGGAGGAACTGGGCGGGGCGGTGACGCATACCACCAAGACCAGCGTGGCCGACGTGGCGTTCGAGAACGATATCGAAGCATTGATGGCCACCCGCGCATTCTTCGATTTTCTGCCCTTGTCGAACCGCGAAACCGTGCCCGAACGGCCGACCAGCGACCCGTGGGACCGCGAGGAGCCGAGCCTCGACACGCTGATCCCCGACAACGCCAACCAGCCCTATGACATGCACGAAGTCGTCCGCAAGGTGCTGGACGAAGGCGAGTTTTTCGAAATCCAGCCGGGGCATGCAGGCAATATCCTGTGCGGGTTTGGCCGGGTCGAAGGCCGCACCGTGGGCGTGGTGGCGAACCAGCCGATGGTGCTGGCGGGCTGCCTCGATATCAATTCGTCAAAGAAGGCCGCGCGGTTCGTGCGCTTCTGCGATGCCTTCGAAATCCCGATCCTGACCTTCGTCGATGTCCCCGGCTTCCTCCCCGGCACGGCGCAGGAGCTGGGCGGGATCATCAAGCACGGCGCGAAACTGCTGTTCGCCTATGCCGAGGCGACCGTGCCCAAGATCACCGTGATCACCCGCAAGGCCTACGGCGGGGCGTACGACGTGATGGCGTCCAAGCACCTGCGCGGCGATTTGAACTACGCCTGGCCGACCGCCGAGATCGCGGTGATGGGCGCGAAGGGCGCGGTGGAGATCATCTTCCGTGGCAAGACGCCGGAGGAAATCGCCGAGCAAACCCGCGAATACGAAGCCCGCTTCGCCAACCCCTTCGTCGCCGCCCAGCGCGGCTATATCGACGAGGTGATCTACCCCCACTCGACCCGCCGCCGGATCGCCTCAGGTCTGCGCCGCCTGCGCGGCAAGGTGCTGGAGAACCCGTGGAAGAAGCATGACAATATTCCGCTTTAGGACGTCGAGATGAAGAAGGTCCTCACATTATTGGCGTTAGCTTTGTGCG
>NCJP01000048.1 GCA_002278985.1 Erythrobacter sp. 34-65-8 | reverse complement strand
CGCCGCTCCCAATGGGAATCGAGACCGGTATCGGCGCGCACGGGAGCCGGGGCCAGAGCCGGGACCCGAGCCGGGGCCCGAGCAGGAGCAGGCGCGACAGACGCCTTGACCGGGCGGCTCGCGGGCCGGGGCACGGGCGCGGCAACGAGCGGCTTGCTCTCCACCCGGATGGCCTTGGCAGGCTGCGCCGCCGCCTTGGCCTTTCGCACCGGGTGGAGCGGCTTGACCGTTGCCGCCACCTTGTCCCAGGCCGAGGCTTCTTCCGGGGTCAGGCCGCGCGGATGGCTCATTCGCCGTTGAGGCGCGCGACCGTGCCCTTGGGCAGCAGCACCAGCGCCGTACCGCGCGCGCTCATTCCGCCGGCGATCACCCGGGCATCCTCCCCCGCGCCCCAGAACGTGTCGAACCGGTTGGGGCCCTTGATCGCGCCGCCGGTATCTTGTGCCACCCACAGCCCGTTCGCTTCGGGCCGGTCGACCTCCAGCCAGACCGGGGCGCCATAGGGCACGAAGGCCGGATCCACCGCCACCGAGGCTTCCCGCCGCACCGGCACACCGATCGAGCCCACGGGTCCGTCGCCGGTGAGCTCGCGGAAGAACACGTAGCTGCGGTTCTGGTGCATGACCTTGCGGCCTTCTTCCGGGTTGTCCCGGATCCAGGCCATCAGCCCCTGCATCGAGCCGGGATATTGCCCCGGCCCGCGGCCAAGCACCCCGCGCTCGCGCAGGATCCGCCCGATCGCGACATATTCGCGCCCGTTCTGCCCGGCGTAGCCGATGCGAATTACCTGCCCCTCGGGCGTGATCAGCCGCCCGGAGCCCTGGATCTGGAGGAAGAACAGCTCGACCGGGTCAGCCGCCCAGGCCAGCTCCAGCCCGCGCCCGGCAAGCGCGCCGGCATCGATCTCCGCCCGTTCATAATAGGGGACGAATTGTCCCGACGGCAGCTTGCGCCCCAGCGGCGGGCGGCCGGTCCGCTCACTGACAGGGATTTCCTCGTGCCAGCCGCGTTCAAGGTCAGCCGGCAGGGCATAGACCGGCACTTCGTAGCCCGGCCTACGGGTGCGGCTGCCCGCGATTTCCGGCTCGTAATAACCGGTGGCGAAGGCCTCCCCGCTGCCGACCCGGGCAGTCTCGAAATGCTCGATGAAGAACTGGCTGGCCCGCGTGACGGGCCAGGTACGCGCCGCCTCGCAGGCTGGCATCCAGTCGGCAGGGTAGGTCAAGCCGCTGGCATCAGGCCGTTTGGTCAGCACCGGGCAGGATTCGGCAAAGGCGGCCAGCGCAGTTCCGGCATCGTCGCGGCCGGGTGCCAGGGCACCGATGCTGGGGCCGCGCACCACACCGGCGAATGCGGCGCTCGACACGGCTCCGGCAGGCGGCTGGGCCGGGCCGACCGGGCGCGGCGCTTCTCCTCCGGGGACAAGGCGGCAGCCCGCCAGCAGAAATGCCGCTGCCAGACCCGCCGCAATCCGTCTCACCGGAAACGCCCCCCGTTTCGTTGCCTGCTCTGCTGCCTCAGCCTTCGTCGGTCTCGTCCAGCACCCAGTCAGGCGCGGACGAAGTCACGTCGCGGCGGAAGGTCCAGACATCGCGGCTGACGATGGCATCGTCCAGCGAACCGGCAATGATCGTGCCATCACGGTCACGGGTGACCGCAGCGATATCCGCCACGAAGCGCACCGCGACCCGCGCCACCTTGCCATCCAGCGTGGCCGAGTGGATGGTTGCTTCCTCGATCCGGATCAGCGCGTTCTGCATCGTTTCGCCCGCTTCATCACGGGCGGTGATGGCGGCATCGAAACCGGCGTAGACATCGTCGTCGCACAGCTCGCGCAGGGTCGCGCGGTCACCGGTCCAGAAGGCTTCCAGCACCATCCCGTAGGCACCCTTGGCGCCTTCGAGGAACCCGGTGATGTCAAACTGGCGGTCCGCCGCCGCGATGGCGCGGACGCCGCGTTCCACTGCGGGCAGCACGGCATCGGCCTGCTCGCCCTGCGCTGCAGCCACCGGCGTCAACGCCGGGCGCGGCATGGCAGCGGGCGGAGGTGCGCCATCGGGCCCTTCGAACCGGTTGGGCACATGTTCTTCCTCGTGGTCAGCGCGCTGGCCCAGCACCGAATAGAGGCGCAGGCCCAGAAAGGCGGCTATCGCGGCGAGGATGACGATCTCGTAGATCACAGTCAAAATCCGTTCATCAATGTGGAGCAGCGCCGCTCCCACGCGCTCCGGTCCAGTCCCCTTCGTGCCCTATATGGCGCGGGTTTTCAAATGAACAACGCGGAGCGGCGGGAAAATGTCCTGCGTTGCGGCACGGCGCACACAGTGCTAGGCGGCCCGCCGAACCACCGCTGCCCCCACCGGGCAGCGCCCGCAAGACTGGCACGAAAGCATCCCAGACCATGGCCGACGAAGGCGATATCCTGACCGACATCAATCCCGATCCGCTGCCCAACGGCGCCGACACGACCCCGGCAGCCGGCCTGATCTCGCAGTACATCAAGGATCTCTCGGTCGAGAATCCGAACGCGCCGCAGGCCTACCAGTGGACCGAAGCGCCGCAGATCGACCTGCAGCTCAACATCGGCGCCCAGCCGGTCAGCGACGAAGTGCACGAAGTCGAGCTGAAGATCACCGTCACAGCAAAGGCCCAGCAGGGCAATTTCTACATTGTCGAGCTGGCCTATTGCGGCCTGGTCGGGATGCGCAACCTGCCCGACGAGCAGGCCCATGCCTTCCTCTATGCCGAAGCGCCGCGCATCCTGTTCCCGTTCGCCCGCCGCATCGTGGCCGACGCCACGCGCGATCTCGGCTACCAGCCGCTGCTGCTCGACCCGATCGACTTCAACGGCCTCTATTTCCAGCGCATCCAGGAACAGGCTGCGGCTGCCGGCGGAGCCGGTGCCCCTGCGGCAGACGCCTGAGCGCACCCGGCAAGCGCGGGCCTGATCAATGAGCCTGCTCCGTAACGTCGGCACGATCGGTGGGCTGACCCTGGTCAGCCGCGTGTTCGGTTTCGTGCGCGACATGATGCTGGCCCGGGTGCTCGGGGCGGGCGGCGTGGCCGATGCCTGGCAGCTGGCCTTCCAGCTGCCCAACATCTTCCGCCGCCTGTTTGCCGAAGGGGCCTTCGCCAGCGCCTTCGTGCCGCTGTTCAACCGGCGGATGACGCGGGACGACGACATATCCGAAGCGCGCCGCTTCGCCGAAGACGTGCTGGCGGTGCTGATCCCGATCCTGATCGCCTTCGGCGGGATCGCGTTGCTGGTCATGCCGTGGATCGCCGGGCTGTTCGCCAACCAAGGCACCACGGGCGATCCGGCCCTGTTCGATCATGCCGTGCTGATGGCGCGGATTGCCTTTCCCTATCTGGTGTTCATGAGCCTGGCGACGCTGTTTGCCGCCGTGCTCAATTCGCTGTCGCGCTTTGCGGCAGCGGCGGCGGCACCGATCCTGCTCAACATCTGCCTGATCACGGCGCTGACCTGGGGCGCGTTCCAGCCCGGCGGCGAAGCCACCCGGATGGCGGTCGGGTTCTGGCTGGCGGTGGCCGTATCGGTTTCCGGGCTGCTGCAACTGCTGTGGCTGTGGTTCTGGATGCGCCGCTCCGGCTTCCGTCTGGCATTGCGCCGCCCGCGCCTGACCGCGCAGGTCCGGGAACTGGGCGTGCTGATCGTGCCGGCTGTGTTCGGCGCGGGCGTGTACCAGATCGCCCGATTCATTGACCTGTTCTTCCTCTCCAACCTGCCAGACGGCAGCTACACCTATCTCGCCATGGCGGACCGGTGGAACCAGCTTCCGCTCGGCATTATCGGCATTGCCCTGGGCACCGCGATCCTGCCGGCCCTGTCGCGCCATCTGGGACGGGGCGAGCCGGAGGAAGCCTCGCGCCTGCAATCGAACGCGATCGAGCTCGCGATGCTGCTGACCATCCCGGCTGCGGTGGCGCTGTTCGTTACCGGCAGCGCCTTTACCCGGGTGTTCTTCGTCGGCGGGGCGTTCACCCTGGAGGATGCGCTGGTGACCGGCACCGTGGTCGGCGGGCTGGTGATCGGCCTGCCCGCCTATGTGCTGGTCAAGGTGCTGACCCCCAACTTTTTCGCCCGCAAGGATACCCGCACCCCGGTCTATACCGCCGCCGCCAGCCTGACGGTCACGGTCCTGCTCAACTTCTTGCTGGTGCCGCGGCTGGGCGTGCTCGGGCTGGCGATCGCCGGCTCGATCGGGGCGTGGTGCAACGTGGCGCTGCTCTATGCCCTGCTGGCGCACAAGGGGCATTTCCACCTGCCCGGCCGGATCATGGGGCGGATTGCCCGGATCGTGCTGGCCGCAGCTGTGATGGGGGCAGCCTTGTGGTTCCTGATGGCCCCGCTCGACCAGATGTTCAGCGGCACCGCGCTGGAGCGGGCCACCGCCATCCTTGCCATCGCCGGCGCGGGCCTTGCCAGTTTCGCCGCTGCCGGTTTCCTGCTCGGCATCCTCGACAAGGCGACCGTGCAGCGCCTAATGCGCCGCCAGAGCTAACCCACAGGACAGATCATGCGCGTCGTTTCCGGCATCCAGCCCACGGGCAACCTGCATCTCGGCAATTACCTGGGCGCGATCCGCAACTGGGTGCGGATGCAGGATTCGATGCCTGAAGGGGGGCAGTGTCTTTACTTCCTCGCCGACCTCCATGCCATCAGCCAGCCGCACAATCCGGCCGAGCTGCGCGCCGCGACGCTGGAGATGACCGCCGCACTGGTCGCCTGCGGGATAGACCCGGATCGCTCCATCCTGTTCAACCAGGCGCAGGTTCCCGCCCATGCCGAGCTGCAATGGCTGCTCAACGGCACCGCCCGGATGGGCTGGCTCAACCGGATGACCCAGTGGAAGGACAAGGCCGGCAAGAACCGCGAAGGCCAGTCGGTCGCCCTGTTCACCTATCCCGTGCTGCAGGCGGCCGACGTGCTGCTCTATCAGGCCACCCATGTGCCGGTGGGCGAGGACCAGAAGCAGCACCTGGAGCTGGCACGCGACATCGCGCAGAAGTTCAACAACGATTTCTGCGCCGACGATGCACCGGTGTTCACCCTGCCCGAGCCGATCGTGCCGCCCGAAGCCGCGCGGATCATGAGCCTGCGTGATGGCAGCGCCAAGATGTCCAAATCCGATCCGAGCGAGATGAGCCGGATCAACCTGATCGATGATGCCGACACGATCATGCAGAAGGTCCGCAAGGCCAAGACCGACCCCGAGCCGCTGCCCGGCGAAGCAGCCGGGCTGGCCGGACGGGCGGAGGCGCTCAACCTCGTGACGATCTTCGGCGCGGTGACCGGGCAGCCGGTTGACCAGGTGCTGAGCCAGTTTGCCGGACAGGGGTTCGGCGCGTTCAAGCCCGCCCTGGCCGAGGCGCTGGTGGAAACGCTTGGCCCGATCAACTCCCGGTTCCGCGCGCTCCGGGATGATCGCGAAGCGCTGGACGCGATCCTCGCGCGCGGCGCGGCACGGGCACGGGACATGGGCGGCGCAACCCTGACGGCCACCTATCAGGCGCTGGGGCTGGTCCGCGGCTGAGGCTTTTGCCCCCTATTCAAACCCGGTTCAGGCCATCTGCTTTACAGCACGCCTCAACGATGACAGCGTGCGACCGGGAAATGGCTGGTCGCGAAAGACGTTGCTGTTTTCCGAAGAGGAAAGTCTCATGAGCACTACCAGAAACACCCGGGTCCGCTTGATGAAGCTGGCCGCCGTGCCGCTGCTGCTGGCCGGGCTGGCTGCCTGCGCCACACCGTTCAAGGCCGATGTCTCACGCTTCCAGACCCAGCTTCCCGCGCCGCAGGGCCAGAGCTTTGCTGTGGTTGCCGATGATCCGGCGCTGGCAGGCGGGCTCGAGTTCTCCCGCTATGCCGATCTGGTCGAGGCGCAGATGGCGCGGCTGGGCTATGCCCAGGCCGCCTCGCCGGAACAGGCCAGCCTGCTGGTGCGCTTCGATTACGGTGTCGATAACGGCCGCGAGCGGGTGCGCAGCACCGGTTTCGCGGATCCGTTCTGGGGCAGCTGGCATAGCTATCGCCCGGTCTATTACCGGACCCGTTCGGGCTATATCCGCCGGATCCACCCATCCTCGGCGTGGGGTTACGGCTTCCACGATCCGTGGTTCGGCGGGGGCGAGGTGGAAAGCTACACCGTGTTCACCAGCGGCATTGACCTGAAGATCGACAATGTGGCCAGCGGCCAGCGCCTGTTCGAAGGCAAGGCCGAAGCCGTGTCGACCTCCAACCGCCTGCCGCACCTGGTGCCCAACCTCGTCGAGGCGATGTTCACCGATTTCCCTGGCAATTCCGGCGAAACCGTGCGGATTACCATCGCACCTGACAAGAAGACGGTGCGCCGGATCGACTGAGCCATTCGGGGGGTGCGCTGCGGCGCGCCCCCTACAGGCTTAATCCGGTATTTACCCTGTTCTGGCATTGATCGGTCTTTCTCAGGGGGAAGACCGGCCGATGGGCGAGATGACCAGAATCGAAGCAGCTGCATCGGCGGACAAGGCCGCTGCGGCCCGGCTCAGCGCCAATGGCGCAGACTTCGCGGCCGGCGAACACCCTGATACCGCCCGGCACCGCATCCAGCACGCTTTCATCATGCAGGTTTCCAGCCTTTCGCGCGAGGCCGCTGATCGCCGTTACGCCCACCTCATGCGCCTGATCGATCGCGCCAAGGAAGAGCTCGGCCACGCCCGTTCCGCCTCCAACGAGATGCGCATGGCCGCAATGCAACAGAACATCGATGAACTGGTGGCCTATGTGGCAGGCCACGGCATCCGCGCGAAGTTGCCCAACCGCCACGGCGAATCGGCCTCACCCAGCATGGCCAACCTCTACGTGCTGGACGAAATTCCGACCTTCCTCGGCGAAATCGGCTTCCTGATCGACCTGTGGTACGAAAAGGAACTGGAGAAAGTGCACGCCGAGCTGCTCAAGCTGACCGGACTGGCCGCCCGACTGGCCTGAGCCACCGCGGGGCGGTGCCGGGCTAAAGGCGCTCGTGCCCCCCGGTCGATCCGAAGCCGCCCGAGCCGCGCGCGGTATCATCCAGCTCCGCGACCTCGCGCCATGTCGCCTGCGTCACCGGGGCCAGCACCAGCTGCGCCACCCGGTCTCCGCGCGCGATGGCGAAAGGTTCGCTGCCGTGGTTGATCAGGATGACCTTCAGCTCCCCCCGGTAGTCCGAATCGATCGTGCCGGGCGTGTTGGGCACGGTGATCCCGTGTTTCAGCGCCAGGCCGGAACGCGGGCGGACCTGGATTTCGTAGCCCGGCGGGATCGCCAGCGCCAGGCCAGTTGCTACGGCATGGCGCGCGCCGGGGGCCAGCGTTACGTCCTCGGCCGCAAGCACATCCATGCCCGCCGCACCGGCCGTGGCATAGTGCGGCAGGGCAAGGCCTTCGCCATGCGGCAGGCGCTTCAGCGCCACGGCGACCGGACCCTGTGTCATTGCGGCCACCCTTGTTCCAGCTCAGCCACGATCCGCTCGACCAGCGCACGCGCCACCTCGCCCTTGGGCATCTCGTCCAGGTGCTCGACCCCGCTTTCACGCACGATATGGACCCGGTTCATTTCGCCGCCCATGACATCGCCCGAGACATCGTTGGCGACGATCCAGTCGGCCCCCTTGCGCTTGCGCTTGACCTGGGCGTGCTCGACCACTTCCTCGGTCTCGGCCGCAAAGCCGATCAGCAGGCCCGGCCTGGACCTGCCCGAAGCAACCGTGGCGAGAATGTCAGGGTTCTCGGTCAGCAGCAGCGCGGGCGGGGCCGAGCCGCGCTTCTTCATCTTCTGGGCCACGAAATCCTTGCTGCGCCAGTCAGCCACGGCAGCGACCATGATGGCGACATCGGCAGGCAGCGCCTGCTTGACCGCCTCGGCCATTTCACGCGCGGATTCGACGTCGATCCGGTCAACCCCGTGCGGCGTATCGAGGTGGACCGGCCCGGCCACCAGCGTGACCCTGGCCCCGGCAGCGGCGGCGGCGGCCGCGATCTCGAAGCCCTGCTTCCCGCTGGACCGGTTGGCGATATAGCGGACCGGGTCGATCGGCTCGTGGGTCGGCCCGGCGGTGACCAGCACGTGGCGCCCGTAGAGCGGGCGGTGGGCCGGGTCTTCGTCAAAGTCGGGCTGCCCGTCGAGCGGATCGGGTGTTTCCATTTCGGGCGGACCAGCGGGGCCGCCGACCATGTGATTGATGGCGGCAGGATCGGTGGGCGGCGCGGCCACCGCGCGGCCCTTGGATGCCAGCAGTCCGCCGCCGAAACCCGGCGAAGACGGCGGCGGGGGCATCGGCGCGTCTCCGGCAGGGTCTTGGGGGGCAGGATCTTCGGGGCCAGGGTCTTCGGAGGCAGGGTCTTCGGGGACCGCGTCTTCGGGCACTTCGGTTTCAGGCGTGTCCTGCCATTCTGTCTCGATCACCTCGGCGCTGCGGCGCGGGGTCGAGCGGGGGATGAGGGACGACAGCAGCCCGCCCAACCCGCCACGCGGCCGCACTTCTGGTTCAGGCTCCAGCGCTTCGAGCAAGTCGGGCTCCTGCCGGGGCTCGCAATCAGCGACAAGGCCGAAGCGGGCGGCAATCTCGGCCCAGATCACTTCCGGCTCGGGCAGGCGGCCCGGGCCGAACTCTCCGCAGGCCATCGGGCCTTCGTCGGGATCGATCACGTCGACCCCGGCCTGGCGCAGCCAGGCAAGGTTGCGCTGAGTCGCCTCGTGCTGCCACATCCGCACGTTCATCGCCGGGACAACCATCACCGGCTTGTCGGTCGCCAGGATCAGCGTGGTGGCCAGATCGTCGGCAATACCGGCTGCCATCTTGGCCAGAAGATCGGCTGTGGCCGGGCAGACGACCACCAGATCAGCCTCGCGGCTGAGCTGGATATGGCCCATCTCGGCCTCGTTCTTAAGATCCCACAGGGTGGTGTAGACCGGGTTTTCGCTGAGCGCGGCGAGCGCCATCGGGGTGACGAATTGCTGGCCGCCCTGAGTCACGACACAGGTCACCGCCCCGCCGCCCTTGCGGATCAGGCGCACGAGCTCGCAC
>NCJP01000047.1 GCA_002278985.1 Erythrobacter sp. 34-65-8 | reverse complement strand
TCCTGAAAGACCGGCTGGCCCGTTTTGCCGGTTCACGCTGGTTTCTCAACCAGTTCCATTGCCGGATCACCGAAGGCCCCTGTTCCCCCGGAGCAGACGCACTGGTGCGGCAGTCACTGACCGTGGCGAGCCGGACGGAGCAGGCTTCCCTGCTGGCCGAGGCCGAGCGGCTGATGCTGGCGGAAAACCTGTTCATCCCGCTTGGCGCACCGATCCGCTGGTCGCTGGTGCGGGGCGGGCTCGACGGTTTCAACGAGAACCGGTGGAGCGTGCATCCCTTGTTCGACCTGGCTGAGCGACCCATTTAAGGCTCTATGCCCGGCATTGGGCTGAAGGAGGCTTGATGGCAGACCCCTCGCGCGTACAGACCATGGGTTTCGACATGCCGACGGGCACTGATCCGGTCTCCGTCCGCCGCCGGCTGGAGGCGATGGAATACCTGCTCGAACGCAGCTTCGTCGTACCCGGCACCGGCTACCGGGTCGGGCTCGATTCGCTGGTAGGGCTGGTGCCGGTGCTGGGCGACATCGTGACGACGGCGATGGGGGCCTACATTGTGTGGGAGGCGAGGAACCTCGGGCTACCGAAGTGGAAGCTGTGGCGCATGGCGGGCAATGTCGGGTTCGACGCCCTGCTCGGTGCGGTGCCGGTGGTCGGCGACGCGGCGGACTTCCTGTTCCGATCCAACACCCGCAACCTGAAAATCGTGAAAAAACATCTCGACAAGCACCATCCGCACACGCGCATAATCGAGCAGTAGTTTCATCGGCAACGGCTTCGCGCTAGGGCTGGTCCATGGCGCAAGACGTAACCTATTCATCCTATCTCGATCTGGACCGGATCCTCTCGGCCCAGCACCCGGCTTCGGGCGCGCATGACGAGATGCTGTTCATTGTCGTCCATCAGGCAAGCGAGCTGTGGCTCAAGCTCTGCCTGCACGAACTTGTCGCCGCGCGTGAGTGCATTGTCGCCGATACGCTGCGCCCGGCCTTCAAGATGCTTGCCCGGGTCGCCCGCGCACAAGGGCAGCTGATCCAGAGCTGGGACGTGCTCAGCACCATGACCCCGCATGATTATTCCACCATCCGCCCGCATCTGGGGGGATCGAGCGGGTTCCAGAGCGCCCAGTACCGGATGATGGAATTCGTCCTCGGCGGGCGCAAGCCGGACATGGTCCGTCTGCATGATGCCACGCCCGAAGTTGCCGCCATGCTGCGGGCCGAACTGGGCCGCCGGAGCATCTATGCCGAAGCCGTCCACCTGCTCGCCCGGCGCGGCTTTGCCATTTCGGACGAAGTGCTGGCGCGCGATGTAGGCGCAGCGTGGGCGCACAGCCCGGACGTGGAAGCCGCGTGGGCGGAAATCTACCGTGATCCGCAGGCGCACTGGGACCTGTACGAACTGGCCGAAAAGCTGGTCGACCTCGAATACCATTTCCAGCGCTGGCGCTTCGGCCACCTCAAAACCGTGGAGCGGATCATCGGCTTCAAGAAGGGCACCGGCGGGACACCGGGGGTTCCTTACCTCGCGGGCGTGCTGAAGCAGGCCTTCTTCCCTGAATTGCTGAGCGTGAGGACCGCGCTGTGACTATGCTCGAGCGCGCGCGCGAACTGGATGCCGCCGATCCGCTGGCGCGATATCGTGAGCGGTTCGACCTGCCCGATGGGGTGATCTATCTTGACGGCAACTCGCTCGGCGCATTGCCGAAGGCGACGCCGGAGCGGCTGGAGCAGGTCGTGCGCGGCGAGTGGGGGACGGACCTGATCCGTTCGTGGAACAGCGCTGGCTGGATCGACCTGCCGCAAAGGCTTGGGGCGAAGATCGCGCCGCTGGTTGGCGCCGAGGGGCACGAGGTCATCGCCTGCGATTCGACCAGCGTGAACCTGTTCAAGCTGATCGCGGCGGCCCTGGCCATGCGCCCCGGGCGCAAGGTGATCCTGAGCGAGCCGGGCAACTTCCCCACCGACCTCTACATGATCGCCGGGCTGGAGGCGCAGGGGCTGGCAACCCGAAGGCTGGCCGAGCGCGAGCGGCTGATCGAGGCACTCGACGACGATGTCGCGCTGCTGCTGCTGACCCACGTCCATTACAAGACCGGCGCTCTCCACGACATGACGGCGCTGACCGAGGCGGCCCAGCGCGCTGGTGCGCTGGTGCTGTGGGACCTGTCGCATTCAGGCGGGGCGCTGCCGGTCGATCTGAATGGCTGCGGGGCGGATTTCGCTGTCGGGTGCGGCTACAAGTACTTCAACGGCGGCCCCGGCGCACCGGCCTATGCCTTCGTTGCCGAGCGGCACCATGCCGCGCTGGAACAGCCACTGACCGGGTGGATGGGCCACGCTGCCCCGTTTGCCTTTACTGACGATTATGCCCCCGCATCGGGCGTGGCGCGCCTGCTGTGCGGCACCCCGCCGATCCTCAGCCTTGCGGCGCTGGAGGTGGGGGTCGATCTGGTGGCGGAAATCGGGGTCGGGCGCCTCTACGCCAAATCGCAGGCGCTGAGCGGGTATCTGCTGGAGTGTCTGGCGGAGGCGGGGGTCATAACCCCTCTCCCCTTGCGGGAGAGGGGTTGGGAAGAGGGGTTGGGTTTGGTCAGCCCCGCCGACCCCACGCACCGCGGCAGCCAGCTCTCGTTCCGCCACCCTGAGGCCTACGCGATCTGCCAGGCCCTGATTGCGCGCGGCGTGATCGGAGACTTCCGCGCGCCCGACGTGCTGCGGCTGGGCTTCGCTCCGGCTTACCTGAGGTTCGAGGACATGGCTTTGGCGGCGCACCAGCTCGCAGATGTTCTGGCAACGCGCGCCTGGGCCTGCGAAGAATTCAGCATTCGAAGCGCCGTCACCTGATGCATCCATCCCGCCAAGCGGGAAAAGCTGAAACAAAAAACGCTCTTTCCCGTTCGGTTCTAAGTCGATGAGCCAGGCGGAGGAGCAGCTATGGACCAGTCAGACAATCACATGGCAATGGGCTGGGGCCGCTTTGCTGCGATGATCGTCACCTCGACCGTGATCATGTTCGTGCTGATGTACCAACTGGTCTATTCGGGCGAGCACGCCCTCTTCAGTGTAAACCGTCTGCTGGCCTCACTTATCATGGGTGGAGTCATGACTGCGGTCATGCTGGCATTCATGTGGAAGATGTACCAGCCCAAAGGGGCCAAGATCGCGGTCCTGTCGGGCGGGTTGCTTGTTGCTGGCGTCCTGCTCGTGCTGAACCGCTCGCAGACCCTGATTGACGATACCCGTTTCATGGAATCGATGATTCCGCATCACTCGATCGCCATCAACAATGCGCGCAAGGCAGAAATCAGCGATCCGAGGGTGCGCGAGCTCGCTGACGAGATCATTCGCAGCCAGGTACGCGAAATTGCCGAGATGAAGCTGCTGCTGGATGAAATCGATCAGAACGGCGAACAGGGAAATGCGCCGTTGCCAGCCGTCCCGGCCGAAGTGACCCCGGACATGGTGCCGCAGATCAGGGCGGCGAAGGACTAGTCCGCCCGCCGCGGCAGGCGCCTTACGCCTCCAGCTCGATATCCCAATAGAGCCAGTCCCGCCATGTCTCGTGCAGGTGGTTCGGAGGGAACAGGCGGCCCTGTTGCTGCAGCTGCCAGTGGGTCGGGCGGATCGGCTGGGAGGCAAGGTGCATCCCCGCCTGCTTCGGCGTGCGCCCGCCTTTCTTCATGTTGCAGGGAGCGCAGGCGGTGGCGATGTTCTCCCACGTCGTCCGCCCGCCGAGCCGGCGCGGGATCACGTGATCGAAGGTCAGGTGGTGCGTGTCGCCGCAGTACTGGCAGGCGAACCGGTCGCGCAGGAACAGGTTGAAGCGGGTGAAGGCGGGAAACTCGCTTGGGCGGACGTATTGCTTCAGGGCAATCACGCTCGGGATCTTCATGTCGAGCGAGGGGGAATGGACGTGCCGGTCGTAGGTCTCGATCACGTCGACCCGGTCAAGGAAGATCGCCTTGATCGCGGTCTGCCACGGCCACAGGCTGAGCGGGTAATAGGACAGCGGAGTGTAGTCGGCATTGAGAACGAGCGAGGGGCACGCCGCGAGGTTACGCGTCGGATCCTCCAGCGGACTTCGGACCTTGGCGGTCCGTTCGATCAGATCGGCCTTGAACACAAGCGCGTCTCCCTGATTGATGTCGAAGATGCATTTGCGCATGAAGGCGTCAAGTCTGTTACAGACAGGCTATCCACAGGGATGTCCTCACGCGCGCCATGCCAACCACTGCAAACGTCACCCGTTTCGCCCCCAGCCCGAACGGGCCGCTGCACCTCGGCCACGCGTTCTCGGCGGTCATGGCGCACGATCTGGCGCGGGCGAATGGCGGGCGATTCCTGCTGCGCATCGAGGATATTGACGGGCCGCGCAGCCGGCCCGAACTGGCGGACGAGTTCCGCCGCGATCTGGCGTGGCTCGGGCTGGAATGGGAAGAAGTGCCTGCGCAATCCACCCGGCTTGGCAGCTATCGCAATGCAGCCGCGCGGCTTGAGGCCATGGGCCTGCTCTATCCATGCACGTGCACCCGCAAGGACATCGAGCAAGCGGGGGCAACGCCAGGCCCGGAGGGTCTGGTCTATCCCGGCACCTGCAAGGGCAGGCCGGTCGATCCGGCGCAACCGGCGGCGCTGCGGCTCGACATTGTCCGGGCGCTGGCCCTGACCGGGCCGCTCACATGGGAAGACGCGCTCACCGGTGTCCAGCAGGCCGATCCGCTGGCGCTGGGCGATGTCGTGCTGGTGCGCAAGGACCTGCCCGCCAGCTATCACCTTGCCGCGACGCTGGACGATGCGGCAGACGGCGTCACCCTGGTCACCCGGGGAGCGGACCTGTTCGCGGCCACGCACATCCACCGGCTGCTTCAGGCCCTGCTCGATTTGCCCGTGCCGCGCTGGCATCACCATCCCCTGCTGGTGGACGAAACGGGCCGCAAGCTGGCCAAGCGGCGGGGTTCGGGTGGATCCGGATTCGGGCTGGCCGAACGCCGCCTGCGGGGCGAGGACGGACCGGCCCTGGCGGCTTCGTAGAGGCAGCACAACTTTCCCGCTGGAATTTCGCTGGCGAGTACCTAGTTAGGCGGCATGAACACTGTCCTCGTCATCGTGCTCGTGGCCCTCATGGCCCTGGTCCTCGTCTCGCTGGTGCGGGGCATCGTGGCTTTCATGAAAAGTACCAAGATTGATCTCGAAACCGGGCAGGGCGAAACCGCCACCGACATGCAGCTGCTGCAGAACAAGATGATGTTCGCGCGGATCAAGTATCAGGCGCTGGCGATCGTGGTGGTTGCCATCATCCTCGCCGCCTCGCGCTAAGTCGCGCTGCATGGTCAAGCTCAACCGCATCTACACCCGCACCGGGGACCAGGGCACCACTGGCCTGGTCGATGGCTCGCGCACGGCCAAGCATTCGCTGCGGATCGCCGCGATTGGTGAGGTGGACGAAGCCAACAGCGCCATCGGGGTGGCCGCCGCCGTGATCGCGCAGGACAGCCTCACCGCCGCCCTCCAGCGCATCCAGAACGATATGTTCGACCTTGGCGCCGATCTGGCGACCCCCCTCGGCGCGCTGGGGGGAGTGGATTTCACCCCGTCCGACATGGTGCTGCGGGTCGTGCCGCAACAGGTCGAGTGGCTCGAGCAGCAGATCGACGATCTCAACGAAAGGCTGGAGCCGCTGACCAGCTTCATCCTGCCCGGCGGCAGCGTGGCGGCCGGGCATACCCATCTCGCCCGCGCCATCGCCCGGCGTGCGGAACGGGCCGTCACCGCGCTGGCTGAAGCCGAGCCGGTCAATCCCATGGCTGCCGCCTATATCAACCGCCTGTCCGATTACCTGTTCGTCCTGGCCCGGGTCCTCAACGATGACGGGCGCAGCGATGTCAAATGGGTGCCAGGGGCGAGCCGCTAGAAACCGCTCCGCTCTAGCCATGCAGCCCGACCCTCGCTAACAGGCGCGCTTTGCTGCAAATGCGAAGGGATGGTGCAATGCAGAAAGTCGCCGTGATCGGGGCCGGGCAGATGGGCTCCGGCATTGCCCAGACTGTCGCCCAGCACGGGATTCCGGTCCTCCTGGCAGATGTCGACCTTGCCGTGGCCGAAAAGGCGCGGGCGGGGATCGACAAGGCGCTCGGCAAGCTGGTCGGCCGGGGCAAGATCGCAATCGAGGATGCGGAGGCCGCGCTGGCCCGCATTACCCCGATCGGCAGCTACGAGCCGATGGCGGACGCCGACCTGATCATCGAGGCAGCGACCGAGCGCGAAACGGTCAAGCAGTCGATCTTCGAGGCCGCCGGCAAGGTCCTGTCACAGGGCGCTATCATGGCCAGCAACACCAGCTCGATCCCGATTACCCGGATGGCCAATTTCTCGCCCGATGCGGCGCGCTTCATCGGGCTGCACTTCTTCAATCCGGTACCGGTCATGGGCCTGATCGAGGTCATTCCGGGCCTCGCCACCGCGCAGGAAACCACGGACCGGGTGGTGGCGTTTGCCGAAGGGCTGGGCAAGGAAGTGGTGCTGAGCCAGGACGAGCCCGGCTTCGTGGTCAATCGCATCCTCCTGCCGATGATCAACGAGGCGATCTTCGTGCTCGGCCAGTCGACTGCCAATATCGAGGATATCGACAAGGGCTGCCGCCTCGGCCTCAACCACCCGATGGGCCCGCTGCAGCTGGCCGATTTCGTGGGGCTCGACACCTGTTTCGAGATCATCAAGGTGCTCTACGACACCACCGGTGACAGCAAGTATCGCCCCGCGCCGCTGCTGGTGAAATATGTCGAGGCTGGCTGGCTTGGCCGCAAGACCGGGCGCGGGTTCTACGACTACTCGAACGAAGTTCCGGTCCCCACCCGCTAGGGTATTGGGCCGGACTATTCGATGGGGGAAGGCTCGGCCGGAACCGGGTCGAGCATCGGCGCGGGATCGAACCCTTCGCCCGGATCGGGCTCCGGCTCCAGCCCGGTGCCCTGATCGACCAGGTCGTCGTCTTCCGCAAAGCCGGAATCGTCCAGTTCGATCACGGTGTGGCTGCGGGTCGGTTTGGCGAGATCGGCAGCCTGTTGTTCGAATTCGGCCTTCTGGCCGTTGAGCTGGGCAGTGGCCTCATCGATCATGCCGCCGCCCTCCTCGGTTCCGACCAGGCTGGCGGCACTGGCGGCCGACAGGGCAACGAAGCCCAGGGCGATCCAGCGGTTGCGGAACAGGTGGCGATACATGGCCCGCAACCCTAACCGTGGCGTAGTTAAGGATCGGTAGCGGCCGTGCGTTTGAAACGGTAGAGCAGGTCGAGCGCCTCGCGCGGGCTCAGGGCGTCAACATCGAGCGCCTGAAGTTCCTCGCGCACGGCGTCGCGCTGCGGCTCGGGCTGGGCGCTGGCGGCGGCAAACAGGGGCAGGTCGCCAAGGCCTGCGGCGAGACCCCCGGTTTCGGCCCGGCCTTTCTCCAGCTTGTCGAGCACGGCCTTGGCCCGGGCCACCACCGGTGCCGGGACGCCTGCGAGCCGCGCCACGGCCAGCCCGTAGCTGCGATCGGCAGGGCCATCGGCCAGCTCGTGCAGGAGCACCAGATCGCCCTTCCATTCGCGCGCCCGGACATGGTGGAGCGACAGCGCATCGCAGGTCTCGGCGAGCCGCGCGAGTTCG
Organism: Erythrobacter sp. 34-65-8; assembly: GCA_002278985.1. Classification (GTDB taxonomy): domain Bacteria; phylum Pseudomonadota; class Alphaproteobacteria; order Sphingomonadales; family Sphingomonadaceae; genus 34-65-8. Next base: position 1,485 of record NCJP01000047.1, on the reverse strand, counting down.
TGGTAGTGGGTGGCGAACAGGCAGCGGCACCGGTTGGTCTCATGCACCGCCTCGGCCACCGCCCAGGCCAGTGCCAGCCCGTCGTAGGTCGAAGTGCCGCGCCCGACCTCGTCGAGGATGACGAAGCTGCGTTCGGTCGCCTGTGACAGGATGGCGGCGGTTTCGACCATTTCGACCATGAAGGTCGATCGCCCGCGCGCCAGGTTGTCGGAGGCACCGACCCGGCTGAAGAGCCGATCGACCAGGCCGATTTTGGCGGACCGGGCGGGCACGAAGCACCCGGCCTGGGCCAGGAGCACGATCAGCGCATTCTGGCGCAGGAAAGTCGACTTGCCGCCCATGTTCGGCCCGCCGATCAGCCACAGGCGGTTATCCGGGCCGAGCGTGCAATCGTTGGCAACGAACCGCTCGCCCGCCTTGACCAGCGCCGTTTCCACCACCGGATGACGCCCGCCGGTAATCGCGAGGCAGGGTTGCTCGACGATGTCCGGCCGACACCAGTCACCCTCGGCCGCGCGTTCGGCTTGCCCTGACGCAACGTCGAGCCGGGCGAGCGCCTCGGCCGTGCGGGCGATGGCCTCGCGGCTCGTCACCACTGCACTGCAGAGCTCCTCGAAGTGGGCCTCTTCAGCTGCCAGAGCATGGCCGCCCGCTTCGGCGATGCGGCTGGCCTCCTCGTGCAACTGGAGCGAATTGAATCGCACTGCGCTGGCCATGGTCTGGCGGTGGGTAAAGCCGCTGTCCGCTGTCATCAGACTATCGGCATGGCGGCTGGGGACCTCGATGAAGTAACCGAGCACACCATTGTGGCGGATCTTGAGTGCGGCAATGCCGGTCTCGGCCCGGTAGCGCGCTTCGAGCGCGGCGATGGCGCGGCGGGCATTGCCCGAAACCTGGCGCAGTTCGTCCAGCGCAGCATCGTAGCCGCCGGCGATGTAGCCGCCCTGCTGGCGTTCGGTTGGCGGCGTGGGGACGAGGGCCCGCTCGAGCCAGTCCACCAGCGCGCCATGCCCGCCGAGCGCGGGCAGCAGTCCCGTGAGCAGCTCTGGCCGGTCCGCCTGCCCTGCCAGTCGAACCACGGCGCGGCTGATGCTGACGCCTGGGTGAAGCGCATTTGTGACGCGCAGGAATCGACCTACCGGACGTGGGAAGCGAACCTGCAAAAGCTCGACATTGGGCAGCAGGATTTGGCGATGGCGACGAACGCCGGAGACTGGAAAGCCTACCGCGCCAAGTGGGCCGAATTGCTGCCCGTTTTGAAGGAAATGGAAGCGGCCGCGCTGGCGAGCCGGAACGCCGTTGGCGCGGCGAACATCCTTAGCCTGTATCGCGCCGACCTCGGCCTTTTCTTGCAGAACGCGGGCCTGGGAACGGCGGCGAACCTGGACGAGTTCAGCGCCCGGATTTCCGGCGGTCTGGACGGCCAACGCCCGGCGGCGGCGGCTACCGCGTCCGCTACGTCGCCGCGGCCGGCGCGGCGCCCGT
>NCJP01000046.1 GCA_002278985.1 Erythrobacter sp. 34-65-8 | reverse complement strand
GCGCGCGGGTCTGGGTGCCAAGCGTGTTGTCGAACGCGGCCTCCAGATCGGAAGATCCGCCCTGGGCACCCTGGGCCTGGGCGGCTCCGCTGAAGGTCATGGCAACGGCTGCCAGTGCGGGAGCGAGATAACGCGCGAATACGGACATGTACTGACCCCTACACCCAATCTGGTTTGCACAGGCTTAACGGCAGCAGTTTTGCGGGAACAACCCGCTGCGCGACAGAAAGTGTCGCTGGCACGACCAAATCCTTTTCTACGTAATAATCCCGAGCCTCTCAAATTGCCGCCTTGTGTCGATGGCAGCCGGGCGGCAACATGCCGGGCAAACAGGTCAACGGGGAGAGGCATGGACGATCTTGAGCGGGGGCTGGCGCGTGCCATGACGCGCGTCGGAACGGGCGAGCCGGCCGGTCTGCAGCGCCTGACCGGCGGGGCAACCATGGAAAGCTGGCGCTTCGAGCAGGCCGGTGAAAGCTATGTCCTGCGCCGGGCGCCGAGTCTGGCCTTCATGGAAGGCCGCCCGTTCGGCCATGCCACCGAAGCAGCCATCATCCGCGCCGCCCGCGCCGCCGGGGTGACCGCCCCTGAAGTCATCACCGTCCTGGAAGCAGGCGATGGCATCGGCAGCGGGTTCATCATGCGCGCGCTGCCGGGCACGGCTGACCCGCGCAGCATCCAGGCCATGGCCGACCCAGCCACCGTCATGCGCGAGGCGGCGCGCGATCTCGCCCGCATCCACTCGCTGCGCCGCGCCGACCTGCCGGGCGACGTGCCGGTGCTGGATTATGCCGAAGGGGTGGTGGGCCTGCGCCAGCAGTTCGACGAGGCGGGCGGCGACCGGCCGATTATCGCGGCTGGCCTGCGCTGGCTCACCGACAACCTGCCCGAACCGGCTGAGCCGGTGCTCAACCATGGCGATTACCGGCTCGGCAACCTCTTGTGCGAGGACAGCCACCTGACCGGCGTGCTCGACTGGGAGCTGGCGCATTTCGGCGATCCGCACGAAGATCTGGCCTTTGGCTGCATGGCGGTGTGGCGTTTTGCCAATTACGACCGGCCTGCGCTGGGTCTGGGCAGCCTTGAGGATTATTTCGCGGCCTACGAGGCGGAAAGTGGGCGCACAGTCGATCCGGCGCGGTTCCGGTTCTGGTCAATCTATCGCACGGTGTGGTGGGCCCTGGGCTGCTTGCGCTGCGCGAAGTACTGGCGCGATGGTTCTGACCGGATGCTGGAGCGGGTGGTGATCTCGCGCCGCACGAGCGAGAACGAGCTCGACCTGCTGCTGTTGCTGGAGGAAGACGCACCGGCGGCGGAGCGCGCCCGGCTTCCGGCTGCCGCCGCCCCGCCGCCGCCTGAACAAGGCGAGGCAACCGCCGGCGAGATGGCCACGGCAATCAGCGAATGGCTGGCCACGATCAAGGATCGCCTGGAGGGGCACGACCGCTTCCAGATCGCAGTCGCCCGCAATGCGCTGGGCATGATCGCGCGCAGCGAGGGACAAGGCGACGTGCGGGACCGGGCTCTGTCCGAGGCGCTTCTGGCAGGCGAAAAGGGGCTCGCGACGCCCCGGCTGCTGGCCGACCTCAAGAGCCGGGCGCTGGCCAAGCTTGAAGCCGACATTCCCAGATACCCGGCGCTCACCGTGGCGCGCCAAAAATGGACAGGAGAGAACTGATGGATTTTGCCGTCCCGCAGGAACTGGAAGACTACTACGCCGAGCTGACTCGCTTCATCGAGGACAAGATCATCCCGCTCGAGCAGCAGGACGACAACATCCGTTTCTTCGACCACCGGCGCGAATATGCGCGGACCGACTTCGAGGCCGGCGGCCTGCCGCGCCACGAATGGGAAGATCTGCTGCGCCAGTCGCGCAAGCTGGCTGACGAGGCGGGCCACTGGCGTTTCTCCGCGCCCAAGAAATACGGCGGCAAGGATGGCTCCAACCTGTGGATGGCGGTGATCCGTGATCGCTTCGCCCAGCGCGGGCTGGGCCTGCACAATGACCTGCAGAACGAGCACAGCATCGTCGGCAATTTCCCCTTCGTCGCGATGTTCGAGCATTTCGGCACCGAGGAGCAGAAACAGGAATTCATCCTCGGCGGGTTTGAAGGCACCCGCCGGGTCGCCTTCGGCCTGACCGAGCCGCACCACGGCTCTGATGCGACCCACATGGAAACCGTCGCCGTGCGCGAGACCCGCGACGGGGTCGATGGCTGGCGGATCGACGGGGGGAAGATGTGGATCACCGGGATGCACGTTGCCACCCACTGCGCGATGTTCGCGCGGACCGGCGGCAAGGCCGGCGATGCCAGCGGGATCACCTGCTTCCTCGTCCCCAACCCCACCGAGGGCCTCCAGATCGAGGAGTGGATGTGGACCTTCAACATGCCCACCGACCACCCGCGTCTGTCGGTAACCAACGTCTGGGTGCCGGACAGCGCGATCCTCGGGGTCGAAGGGCGCGGGTTGGCGCTGGCGCAGAGTTTCGTCCACCAGAACCGCATCCGCCAGGCCGCAAGCAGCCTTGGCGCGGCGACCTTCTGCGTTGAGGAAAGCGTGCGCTATGCGCGCGAGCGCAAGCCCTTCGGTGAGGAGCTGGCCCGCAACCAGGCGATCCAGTTCCCGCTGGTGGAACTGGCCACCCAGTGCGAGATGCTGCGCCTGCTGATCTACAAGACCGCGTGGGACATGGACAACATGCCCCACGAGATGATCGAGAAGACGATCTCCGACAAGGTCTCCATGTGCAACTACTGGGCCAACCGGCTGGTGTGCCAGGCGGCGGACCGCGCGATGCAGGTCCATGGCGGCATCGGCTATTCGCGGCACAAGCCGTTCGAGCACATCTACCGCCACCACCGCCGCTACCGCATCACCGAAGGGGCGGAGGAAATCCAGATGCGCAAGGTTGGGGCCTACCTGTTCGGGTACCTGGGGCCGAAGCGGGGGATGTACGGATGACGGGAAAAGGCTAGGCACTCCCGCGTCAAACGCTAGAAACGCCCCATGACCACCTGGACCATCGGCATCATCGGGGGCAGCGGCCTCTACCAGATCGACGCATTGGAAGACGCGCAGTGGATCCGCGTCAATTCCCCGTTCGGCGAGGCGTCGGACGAGATCCTGTGCGGGCGGATCGGTCCGGTTCGGGTGCGCTTCCTCCCCCGCCACGGGCGCGGCCACCGCGTTGCCCCGTCGGAACTCAACGTCCGCGCCAATATTGACGCGCTCAAGCGCGCCGGGTGCACCGACATTCTCGCCATCGGCGCGGTCGGCTCCCTGCGCGAGGAACTGCCGCCGGGCCGCTTCGTGGCGGTCGACCAGTTCATCGACCGCACCAAATGTCGCCCATCCAGTTTCTTCGGCACCGGCATGGTCGCCCATGTCAGCATGGCCGAGCCGGTCTGCCCGCGCCTCAGCGCGATGGCGGCGGACGCGGTCGAGGCGGCGGGCGGCACGGTCGTGCGCGGTGGCACCTATCTCGCGATGGAAGGGCCGCAGTTTTCCACCCGCGCAGAAAGCCACCTCTACCGCCAGTGGGGTGCGGACGTGATCGGGATGACCGCCATGCCGGAAGCGAAACTGTGCCGCGAGGCGGAGATGCCTTACGCCCTGCTCGGCATGGTGACCGATTACGACTGCTGGCGCGAGGATGCCGCCTTTGTCGAAGTCAGCCAGGTGCTGGAACAGATGCACGCCAATGGCGCGATTGCGCGGCAGGCGGTGGAGCGGTTCATCGCCGCCCTGCCCGAAGTGCGTGAACCCACACCGCTTGACACCGTGCTCGACCACGCCCTGATCACCGCGCCCGATGCGCGCGATCCGGCCGTGCTGGCGAAGCTGGATGCGGTGGCGGGGCGGGTGCTCTAGGCGGAACAGCTCGCCCCGCCGAGCACGCAGAAGCGGGCGCAGTGGGGGTGGTTGAGGGCGATTTCGCCCGAGGCTTCGGCCAGCGTCGCGCCCATGTCGAACTGCGGGTCGTAAGGGATCAGCGTGCAGGCGGCGACGCGCGGGGCGGGCTCGCCCTTGCGGTGGACGACCATCCGGCTGGTCGCGCACATGATTTGCGCCGGTGACTTGCCGAGGATGCCCCAGCAATCGACCGTGATTTCGGCAATGTCGCGGGTCGCGTCCATTTCCGGGAACAGCACCAGCCGGGCCGGATCGTGCGCGTCGATCCCCACGCCCTCGGCGGCGAACAGCCGGGCGTAGCCATCGCGCGCTTCGCCCATGCTTTCGCCCGGCAGCAGGCGGCCTGCGACCGCGATGGAGAAATGGTTGTCCGACAGCCATTTCAGGCCGTCCAGCCCCGGCGCCCAGCTGTTCGGACCGCGCTCTCCTTCGTGGCCTGCTTGCGTGTGGTGGTCGAGGCTGACACGGATTGTCAGCCTGTCCCCGAACCGTTCTCGCAAGGCCAGCAATGCCGCCTCGTGCCGCCGCATTAGCTTCATTGCATTGCTCAGCACCAGTGCGTCGAACCCGCGTTCGAGCGCATCGGTGAGCATGGCGAAGAACTGCGGGTTCATGAACGGCTCGCCGCCGGTGAAGCCGATTTCGCGGGTGCCCCCGCCCGTTTTGGCGCCTTCCGCCTCGTCGAGGAAGCGGGCGGCATCGCTGGCCGAAAGATAGACCAGCGCATCGTTGGTCGGGCTGCTCTCGATATAGCAGGTGGCGCAGGCGAGATTGCACAGCGTCCCGGTGTTGAGCCACAGCGTCTCGAGCCGGGTCAGCGGCACTGATGCCCGGCGCTCGCCCTTGGCGGTCCAGTGGGGATCGGCGAACTTCTCGCGCGGCAGCAGTGCCCCTTCAACCCGGAACGGCGAGGGGCCTGTGGGCGCGTTGCGCGAGCGGGTGCGGGCCTCGCTCATGCAAACGTCCGGCGCAGCTTCGCCACCAGCGCCGCGTATTTCTTCGGCACCTTGCCGAACACGGTCGGTTCCCACGCGCTGAAGGCGGCGGCCTTGGCGATCTCGCTGCGGGTGGGGTAGCTGATTACTGCGCTGCCCATGGCAAAGGTGCTGCTCTTGCCGGTGATGCTCTGGCTGAACGGCAGCAGCAACTCGCCCGCGTTCTTCCCGACAATGCTGGCGCCGAGCACTTTCTTGCCCTTGAGCACCAGCTTGAGGTGGCCCCGGGTGTCGCCCTCGGCAATGGCGCGTTCGTTGTCGTCGAAGCCTTCCTTGACCACGATGACTGCATCGCCGTGCTGCGCGCGCGCTTCGGCCTCGGTCAGCCCCACCTGCGCCACTTCGGGCTCGGTATAGGTGCACCAGGGCAGGGCGCGGTAATCGACCTTGGTCGGGATTCCGGTGACGATCTCCAGCGCCACGTTGGAGCCCTCGTAGCCCGAGGCATGGGTCAGGCGCGGTCCGTCGCGGCAATCGCCGATGGCGTAGATCGACCTGACCGAGGTGCGGCGCCGGGCATCGGTGACAATCCCGTTCGGGCCAATTTCCACGCCCACTTCCTCCAGCCCGAAGCCGCGGCAATTGGCCTTGCGACCGACCGCGACCAGCAGGTGTGAGCCATCGACCGCCTCGCTGCCGCCATCCGACAGGCTGATTTCCACGCGCAGCGCACCTGCGCGGCCCTCGGCCCTGCACACCGTGCCGTCGATGAAGCGGACGCCCTCCTCCTCCATCACGGCGCGCACCACGGCGACGGATTCCGGATCGTCCCGCCCCATCAGCGGGCCGGGGTTGACCACGGTGACCGCGCTGCCGAGGCGGCGGAAGGCTTGTGCCATCTCCATCCCGATCACCCCGCCACCGATGATGACGAGGTGCTCTGGCTGCTCGGCCAGATCGAACAGGTTTTCGTTGGTGAGGTAGGGTACGCTGTCCAGGCCTTCGATCGGCGGCACCATCGGCTTCGAGCCGGTGGCGATCACGATCCGAGGGGTGGTGAGCGTGCGGCCATCGACCTCGACCGAATGCGCGCCGGTGACCCGGGCCCAGCCCGGGATGACTTCGACGCCCATGCCTTCGAACGTCTCGACCGAATCATGGGGCTCGATCTCGGCAATCGCCTGGCGGACGTGCGCCATGACCCCGGCCCAGTCGACCTGCGGCGGGGCGAGCGTCACGCCGTGGCGGGTCGCTACCCGCGCCTCGGCCGCGCGCTTGGCGGCAGTGATCAGCGCCTTCGACGGTACGCAGCCGTTGTTGAGGCATTCGCCGCCCATCTTGTGGCCTTCGACCAGCACGGCCTTCAGCCCGAACAGGGCCACGCCGCCTGCTGCGGTGAGGCCTGCGGCGCCCGCGCCGATCACGATTGCATCATGGGTAAATTTCATTGTGCGCCCCGCGTAACCCGTTATGCCTCGCCCGCGAAGCATGTTCTGCATTCCCGTTCGCGCAATTGAGGCACCACGTTACATGAACTCGGTTCCGGCCAGCCCGGCGGCCTGCTGTTGAGGGTATTCGTTACCGGGGCCGCCGGCTTGCTCGGCGGGGAGGTCTGCGCCCGGCTCGCAGCAGCCGGGCACAGCGTGACCGCGCTGGTCCATCGCAACCCGCAGGTGTGCGACAACCGGGGCCGCCCGGTCGCCGTGGCCGGGGCGGTGCAGGGGGATGTCTCGCTGCCGCAATTCGGCTGGGATCAAGACGCATGGGACGCGGCGGCCGCTGGCCATGACCTGCTGGTCCATTGCGCCGCGACCGTCCGGTTCGACCTCGACGAGGCGGACTATGCCGCCGTCAACGTGGGCGGCACGGCCGAGGCGCTCAGGCTGGCCGGTGCAGGCGGGATGGCCTTTCTCCATGTCAGCACTGCCTATGTCTGCGGGGTGCGTGACGGGGTGATCAGCGAAAGCGACCCGCTGCCCGAAACCGGTTTCGCCAACGGCTATGAAGCAAGCAAGGCGGCCGGCGAGCGGCTGGTGCGCGCCAGCGGTCTTACCTGGGCCATCGCGCGCCCCTCGATCGTGGTCGGGGAGCATGGCGATGGCACCATCCGCCAGTTCGACACCACATATGCCGCGTTCAAGCTGATTGCCGAAGGCCGCGTGCGCCATATGCCAGCCCGCGCCGGGGCGACGCTCGACTTCGTGCCGGTCGATCATGTCGCGGCAGGCATCGCCCTGCTTGGCGAAAGGATGGAGCAGGCGGCGGGGGGTGCCTTCCACCTTGTTTCCGGCCAGCCCTTGCCGGTCGGGCGGTTCACCGCCGCGATCGGGGCCTACCCGCACTTTCACGAGCCGGAACTGGTTGCGCCAGAGGCGTTCGATCCCTCCATGCTGCCTGCCCTGGAACGCCGCCTGTTCCGCCGGGTGGCCGGGCTCTATGCCAGCTATTTCCAGCGCAACCCCCACTTCGACGATTCGGCCTTCCGCGCGATTGCCGGGGCCGGCTGCCCGGAAACGGGCGAGGCCTACATTCGCCGCCTGATCGACCACTGTATCGCGGTCGGGTTTCTGGCCGCTAGCGCACGTGCGGATAGTGCCGTGCCAGCCTGGCGCGCGCGCCCACAGCCCAGAGAATGCCGACCTTGAAATAGATCCAGTTGGCCTTGAGCGGCCCCCAGGCGGCGATCCGCCGGTCCGAGGTGACGATCCAGCGCGGGACCATGCGGATCTTGCCGAGTGCTGCGAATTTCACGCACAGGTCGGCCTCCTCCATCACCGCGTCCCCCGGGGTGCAGCCGCCGATGGTGAGGAACTGCGCGCGGCGGAAGAACATCCCGTGGTCGCCGAACAGCAGCCGCACCCCGCGCAGGAACAGATGCGGGCGGGTAATCAGCGGCGCGTACCAGGTCTTCAGCCAGTTGTGGACAGTGGTGCCCCAGCGGGTCTTGTCACCCCGGATCAGCGGGGTGAAGCTGGCGAGCGCGATTCTTGGTTCGGCCAGCGTTTCGCGGATGACCTGCACCATATCGCGCGGGGGTACGCTGTCGGCATGGAGCACGCAGACCAGCGGCGCGGTGGCGGCGGCGACACCGGCATTTATCTGCCAGCCGCGACCCGCCTCGGTCTCTACCAGGGTCCAGCCAGCGGCGCGGGCGATCTCCGGGCTCCGGTCTGAGCTGCCGCCATCGACCACCACGATCTCGGCCGGTTGCGGGTCAAGCTGGCGCAGCACCTCGACCAGCGCGGGCAGGGCCTTTTCCTCGTCCAGCACCGGGATGACGAGTGCGACGGGCGAAGGGTTCATGGCAGGAACTCCGGCCAGCGGGCGAGGTCTTCGGGCGTATCGACGTCGCTGAGTTCCGGCAGCACTGCCGGACGAATGCCGCGCTGCGCGAACCGGCGCAGGGTTTCCTCGAACACCGCAGGCGTGCTCCATGGCATGTCTGAAAAGGTAAAGGCCGCGTCCGCGTTGTAGCCGAGCAGGTAGTACCCACCATCGCTGGCCGGGCCGATCACCATGGGGTCGGTTGTGAGAGCGTCTGCCGCGGCTTGCAGGACGGCAGGCGTCAGGCCGGGGCAGTCGCTGCCGATCACGATTGCCGGTGCGGGTACGGCCGATAGACGGGCAGTGAGATCGCCCTCGCCCTGCGATGTCACGGTGAGGTCAGGCCCGAAGGCTGCGCGGAACAGCTCCAGCGCGCCGCCGGTCACGCGCAATTCGAACGGCACGTCGCTGGCGCGTGCCACCGCAATCGTGTGCGCCAGCAGGCGGGTGTAGATCGTTGCCGCGCCCTCTGCGCCGAAGTGCGGGATCAGCCGGGTCTTGACCTCGCCGGGGCGCGGCCAGCGGGCGAAGATCGAAAGCAGGGGCGGGGCCATGGTGACCCACTAGCCGCTCGACGCAGCCAGCGCCATGGGGCAGGGTTGCCGCAATGAACCGCGCCCGCCTCCTTGTTGCTCTGGCCGCAGCCACCGGTGTCGCCGCCCTGCTGGTGGCCGAGCGCAAGCGGCCCTTGCGGCAGCAGACCTTGCCCGATGTGCCGCGCAACCTGCGCAATGCTGCGCTCGGGGCCGGGTGTGCGGTCATCGTCGCCGCGGTAGAGGAGCCGCTGACCCGGGCGATTGCGCGCGGCAACCTGGCCAAGGAGCGCGGCCTTGCCCAGCGCTTGCCACGCCCTCTGCGCCTGCTCGGCGGGATCGCGGCGATGGATTACGGGTTCTACTGGTGGCACGTGGCGACGCACCGGGTGCCGTTCCTGTGGCGTTTCCACCGCGTCCACCACG